>JBBQCQ010000155.1:0-7632 GCA_038318835.1 Gemmatales bacterium
GGGGTCCGAGGGGTCGGCCAGGGGCTTCTTGTGGAACGGCTCGTACCCCGAACAACTCATCAGAATCGCGATCCAGTGGGCGTTGTCGATGGCTGTGCCCACATCATCCAGTTTCGGCAGCAGAATGTGATACTTCACGTCCAGGGTGCGGGCCGTCTGGCAGGCGCGTTCCAGATGCCGGCCGAGTCGCAGGAACTCCCACGCCTCGCCATGCGACATCGTGGAATCGCAGATGCCGGTGAGTAACTGGTTGATGCGGCGAATCTGCGCGTAGAACTCTCCCCGATTGTCGTGGTACAACTCGCGGACGGCGGCGCTGTTCAACCACAGGTGGTAGTAGTTCATCCGCTCCCACATCTCCGCCGAGATGACCTCGCGGATGATGCGGGCGTTTTCTCGTGCCCACGCCAGCGACGACACGATGCTGAACGGGTTCTCCTCGTCCCAAGTCATATAGTGCTGGACGATCTCGCCGGCCGAGTCCCCCTCGTAGTCGTGGATGCCGCTGATGATGAGTACTGGCTTCCACTGTTGCTCGACGGGGACGTGGAAGTCGAGCAAGAGCGTCTGGTTCACTTCCAGCACGCGGGCAGTGTTCTCGGCTCGCTCCAGGTAGCGGGCCATCCAGAAGCAGTGTTCGGCAACGCGCGAGATCATGGGAAGTTCGACGGGGTGTGGGGGAAGGATCGGAAAGTCGCCGCCGGAAGGCTAACTCCCGTTGTCCATCACCCACGTGTCCTTGCTGCCGCCCCCCTGACTGCTGTTCACGACCAGCGACCCCTTCACCAGGGCCGTGCGGGTCAGTCCGCCGGGCAGGACCCACGTCGTCTTGCCGGTGACGATGTACGGCCGCAGGTCGACGTGCCGCGGGGCCACGCCCTCGTCCGTCCAGGTGGGACTCGTCGAGAGCGTCACCTGCGGCTGGGCGATGTAGTTACGCGGGTTCTCCCGAATCTTCTCGCGGAACTCATCGCGCTGGGCCTGCGTGCTGCTCGGCCCCATTAACATACCGTATCCGCCCGATTCGTTGACCGCCTTCACCACCAGTTCGCCCAGATGGTCCAGTGTGTACTTCATGTCCTCCGGTTTGGCGCAGATGTACGTCGGCACGTTCCGCAGGATCGGCTCCTCCGAGAGGTAGAAGCGGATCATGTCTTCGACGTAAGGATACACTGCCTTGTCGTCGGCCACGCCGGTGCCGACAGCGTTGGCGAGCGTGACGTTCCCCGCACGATACGCCCCGAAGACGCCGGGCACGCCGAGGAGGCTGTCTTCGCGGAACGCCAGCGGGTCGAGGAAGTCATCGTCTAGCCGGCGGTAGATCACGTCCACCTTCTGCGGCCCGCGGGTGGTCTTGAGGTAGACCACGTCTTCGTGGACGAGGAGGTCCGCACCGATGACGAGTTCGACGCCCATGTGCCGGGCGAGGAAGCTGTGCTCGAAGTACGCCGAGTTGTACGGCCCCGGCGACAGCAGCACGACGCACGGCGGCGTGGCGGCCCCGGCGGGGGCGACCGACCGCAGGGCATCGCGGAGGCGGTGCGGGTAGTCTTCCACCCGCTTCACCTTGCAATCCTGGAACAGGTTCGGGAACACCCGCTTCATGATTGCCCGGTTTTCGAGCACGTAACTCACGCCCGACGGCGTGCGGCCGTTGTCTTCGAGAACGCGGAACTCGCCGTGCTGGTCGCGGATCAGGTCGGTCCCGCAGATGTGAATGTACACCCCGCCCGGCGGCGTGAAGCCAATCATCTCCTTACGGAATCCCTTTGACCCGAGAGCCAGGTCCGCCGGGATGATACCTTCCTTGAGGATGCGCTGATCGTGGTAGATGTCGTTGAGGAACAGGTTCAGCGCCTTCAACCGCTGCACGAGGCCGGTTTCGAGACGCGGCCATTCCTGCCCCGGCACGACCCGCGGGACGATGTCGAACGGGAAGATTTTCTCGGTGCCACGGCGGTCGGAATAAACCGTAAAGGTAATGCCCTGATTGACGAACGCCAGGTCGGCCCCGGCCCGGCGGGCGTGGAACTCGGAGATGGCCAGCCGGCCGAGTTTTTCGACGAGCGTGCGGCAGTGGTCGTGGGGCGTGCCGTCCAACTCGAACAGTTCGTCGAACGCGGTGGGGTGCGGAGCGTAGCCGTCGAAAAGGCGAGGGGCGGTTTTTCCGCGTGTTTCCACACCATCGGCCAGGGTCGCGGTGATCATAGCACACTTCTTGGGCAGAGGTTGCCGTGTCTTGCAGCACGAGAGCGAAAAGTACCAGCGTTTCCAGTAGTTTCTGTGAAGGATGCAGTTTCCGTTCCGACTGAGCGAAGAGTTTTGCCCATCTGCTGGGCGAGCCGAGCACCGGATGGTGCCGGGTGTCCCGCGGCGATTCACCCGGCACCTTATGGTGCTAGGCTCGCAAGAATTACTCCACCACCTTCGTCGCCGCCTTCCGCACCTCTTCAGCCGACGGCGTACGTTTGTATCGGACCACTTCGGGGCCGAAGGTCGCGTCGTCGGCCTCGTCGGCCCGCATCGCCTCGGACACGACCAGCAGGAACTGCCCGGGCAGGTGCTTCTTCAACTTGCGGTAGTGGGCCTCGATGTCTCCCTTCCGCCAGAAGCCGAACAGTTCCAGGTAGACTTCGCGGCCGGTCTTGGTGTGCGTGAGGCGGAAGTCGGGCACCCAGACGCCCTCGGTGCCGTTGCCGAGCGGGATCGGGTGCGGTTCGTCGGTCAGCAGCCAGTCCTCGGCGGTCGCCCGGAAGTTCTCGGCGAAGATGGCGAACTCCGGCGGCGTGTACGTGCCGAAGTCGGCTGTGTGCGACCGCAGGCCGTCGGTGCCGCCGAGGGTGAACAGCTTCTCCTTCTTCTGGGTGCCCCACCGCACCTCAGCTTGCAGGTCGAACGCCTTACAGTGCAAGAGCGTCGGCAGGAACATCGCCAGTTGTAGGCCGTACTTCTGTGTGGACGAGAACAGCGACATCGGGCCGTCGAGTTTCAAGGCGTAGCTGCTGTTCGGCATCGCCCGGATGGTGCAGATGAGCCGGTGGAACTTCACCGCGCGGAACAACTGCCGGAACCGGGCGGGCGTCTCACCCCACACCCGCACTTCCATACCCGTGGAGCGGAGCAGGATCGCTTGCGCCAGGGCCACGTTATAGCGGTGCAGCAGCAACTCCGCCGTCGTGTCGGCGAACTTCAGCACCCGCTGTTCGTCGTTCAAGTCCGCGAACAGGGCCAGCTCGACTTGCTCGGCCGACTGCTCCAACTCCGCGGCCACTTGCGCGATCACCGTTGGCCGATCAAAGCTCACGCCGGTCGTCGCGGCCATCTGCCGGTGGACAGCCGACAGGCGGAACGCCGCCTCGCGCACCTGCATCGGCGGCAGTTCGGACGTGACCTCGAACTCGCAGCGGTCGGCGAGCAGCTTCGCCAGCCCCTGGTGGACGAGTGCCGTCGGCCCGGTGCTGACGAAGTTCGACAACTCCTCGTCGATCTCGCCGCGAGTGTGGCCGACTGCGTCGCGATAGACGAACAACAATTGCTCGGCGACCGCCTGCCAGTTGGCGTCGAACGGGTTGAGGTACATCGGCACGAGCTTGTTGCGAGCGTGCCGGACGCGGACCATTTTGCCGGTGAGCATGGGGGTATCGTATCAGGACCGACTTCAGCCGTACTTCTTGTGGCACGCCTCGGAGGTCATCTTCGCGGCCTTCACCAGCCCGCCACTCAACTTCTCGCCGTCTGGGTCGAGGTAGAGCCGCCCGGAGGTGCCCTTAATGGTCGGATCATACCCGTTGACGTGAACATTGAAGATGTACGCGCTTTCCGTCGCCGCCCGGAACCAGTGGACGTTGTCCTTGTGGTCGGAGATGGTGGACAGTTCGCCGGCTTTGAACGTCTGATCGATGGTCGGCTTGATGACGAAGTGATCTTTCAGCGTCTCGACGCGGTCGTAGTGTCGGCCGTGCCACTCGCCCTTGAGGACGATAAAGCCGGTACACATATTCAGGTGGCCGTGCGGCACGATCGACCGCCCCTTCTTGCAGCCGAAGATTTGCTTGCCGAAGGTCAACTCGCCCGGCAGCCCCTCGACTTTCTTGAAGTCGATGCCCGCGCTCAGCGCGCCGCTGTCGGGCAGCTTCGATTTCTTCTCGATCTCGTCGAGCTTCACCAACCCCACGAGGGCTTGCAGATCGACCCGCTTGTAAAGCTCCTCCAGCTTCTTCTGGAATTGCAAGTCGGTGAGCTTCTGGCCGCGGAGGTCGGTGGTCATCGTGACCAAGTCTTTGAGCCAATCGGCGATAGTCGGCTTGATCGCGTCTGCGAACAGGTCGCGGCTCCACACGGCCTCGATGAAGCCGAAGGCCACAAGCGAGCCGAGAGCCTGGCGGGAAAACTGGCGACGGTCGGGGGTCATGGGTTTGCTCCGGGAGAGGGGAACAGGTCGAGACTACCCGCGGTCGAACGGCCGGAGAAGCAGAAAGTCGGGAATTTCGCCCGATTATGCCGCGGCCGGTGGCACATCAGTTGCGGGTTAGAGGGCCGTGGTCTTGAAACGACTCAACCTCTTGGAGAACAATGATGAGCGACAAACCTCAACAATACGACGGCGTTTCGCGGAAGGACCCGGAGAAGAACGCGGACTTGCCCCCTTACGGCAGCCGGAACCCAGACCCACTGACCGACACGCCCGGATCGCACCCGATCGAAACCGGCCTCGGAGCCGTCCTCGGCGGCGTGGCGAGCGGGCTGGCTGTGGGCACCCTGACCGGTGGGCCGATCGGTGCCGTGGTCGGCGCGATTGCTGGTGGCGCCTTGGCCGGCGGGTATGCCGGGAAAGGCGTCGGCGAGTTGATCGATCCGACAACGGAAGACAACTGGATTCGCGAATACACTGCGAAGAACAAGACCGACTCCGTGGCTGGCGACCTGTTCCGTGGCGAGGCATACCGCTTCGGCGTGCGGTCGGAAGCCCGCTACCCGAATAGCCAGTTTGACTTCGTGATTCCGCAACTGCGTTCCGAATGGGGTCAGCAGCATGCGAACGAGAAGAGCGAAGCCGACTGGGACAATGTCGAAAAAGTCGTCCGTGACGGCTTCGATCGCTCCCGCGACCTGCGGAACGAGTTCAAGTAAGCTCCCCCGCAGTCGCGAAACGACCCCGCCCCGGCAACTGCCGGGGCGGGGTCGTTTCAGTCAAAGCGGCCTCGGCCTCGGACCTCCTCATAAGTCGCTTCGAGATTCACCATGACATGACCGAGGCCCCCGAGGGCCAGCGGCAATTCGGGCAACACTTCGCCGATCGTAAGTGAGCGAACGCGCACTTCCAACGTGTCGGCCCCGTTCATGCGTACCGGTCGGAACGAACTCGCCGTGAGCAAGTTTGTCGGCGGAAGCGGTTGACCCGGATAGACCAGCGCCATCAGTTCTTCAAACGGACGGGAATGCTGATCGGTGACGATGTCCACCACGATCAAACCGAACGCCCGCTGAATTTAAGTCGCGCACTTGGCGGCGAACGCCCGTCGGGTTTCGTCACGATCCTTATTTCCAGGCGAGACGAGTTCGATCGCGGCGACGAGCGTCGGCCCACCGCTGGTGTGGAAGACATTCACGCCGAACTCCGGCGGGAACGTCGCCGGCAGAGTGAGATCGGCAGCAGACAAGCGAGGGGCGACCTGTGGGAGAGTCGCGACTCCGCCATCGTTGCTCGTGGGTTGGTTGAAGGCCGCGACATCGACTTCGATTCGCGGCCAGCCGTGAACCTGAGCCTCCGCGAAGTAGCCTTCAGGAAGGGTCTCGTTCAGGGCGTCCATGATCGCCCCCGCCCACCGGGAATGAAACGATTCCCAGTGGCGGCGGCCGGCGGGTGGAAGTGGTCGAGTAACGGCATCAGAAAACCTCCACCTCCATTCTCACGATCCGACCGGCACCTGGTCCAGCAGCTTGTTCCACTGGCGGGCCGGCTTGTGCTTCCACGCCCCCTTGTGGTAGGCGTAGCCGGCGATCAGCGGCACCGCGAGTGTTGCCTCGCTGTAGACCATCTGCTCGAAGGCGAGATCGACCTTGCCCCAACTCGACGCTTCCTTCAGCGTGCTACCAGAGAGCGCACCGTCGCGGGTGTCGGCCACCGTCACCTGCACCGCGTACTGGTGCATCGGCACTTCCTCGCCCAGGATGTCCGCGGCCACCACCACGTCTTGCGCGAAGTTCTTCGGCACGCCGCCACCGATCATGAACAGGCCCGTCACCGGGTTCGCGATCTTCAGTTGCGTCAGTTCGTAGAAGTCCTTGCCGCTGTCGATCGACATGCGCGAGCCGGCCGGCTTCGTGTGAATGTGGGCGACGAGGCCGAACCCGGCCGAGCAATCGCTGAAGGCCGGGCAGAAGATAGGCACTTCGTGCTTGTAGGCTTCATACACAATGCTGTCGGGGGTCTTGCAGCCGTGCTGTTGCAGGTACGCCCCCATCGCGCGGATGAACTCGCGCGACGAGTGCGGCCGCGGTTCCAGGTCGTCGCAAATCTGCTTCGTCGTGTCGTCGCAGATTCGCAGTTCGTCTTCGTCGATGAGTGTGTCGTAGATACGGTCGATGTGCAGGTCGCGCAGTTCCGCGTCGAACATGCCGCTGCGGAGTTTCTCTTCGCCGACGTAGTGCCGGAAGCCGAGCGCCTCGAAGAAGTCCTGATCGACGATGTTCGCCCCGGTGGACACAATCGCGTCCACCATGTTGCTGCGAATCATGTCCACGAAGACTTTCTTCAAGCCAGCGCTGATGAGCGAGCCGGCCAGGCAGAGGATCACGCCGCAGTCCTTATCGACCATCATGCGGTGGGTGATGTCGGCGGCACGGGCCAGGTCGCGGGCAGTGAAGGCGGTCTTCGCCATCGCGTCCACGAGCGGCACGGGGTTAAACTTCGTGATGTCGATGTGCTCGACCGGGGTACCCAGGTAATCAGCTTTCGTCGGCTTGGTCATGGGATCGCTCCGTGCGGGGTGCCTGGAAACGCAAACAGCCACCGCAACCCGCTACGGTGTGGCTGCCGAGGGCAGCACACCCGCCATTGCAGGTTGTGGTGGCTAATCGGGGAAATCATATACTCGCGGCCGTGAGAATCAAGGACGAATTCCCGAGCCGCCACGCCTCCGCGAGTACACCCGCCGCGCGATCACCCGCCGGCACGCACAGCACGTTCCCTTCGCGGCGGACCAGCACGCGCTCGACGGCTACCGCCCGCAGCAACCAGACCGCGGTCGCCTCGTCGGGGCACTCGACGCGGTGCCAGCCGGCGTCGCCCGGTTCGACGAGCGGTTCGCTCACCAATTCTTTCTGTGCCGCGGTCAGGTGGCCGTCCCAATAGTGGTAGGTCTTGGCGAGCGCGACCACGACGTTCTTCACTTCCCTCTCGATGCGATAACTCGCCGCCACCGGGAGCAACAGCACGCTCCCCCGGCGGCGGGCGGTGACGTTCTCGGCAACGATGGCCACTTGTAGCCACGCGGCCGCCGCGTCCGATTCGGACGTCACGCCGACCCAGCCAGGTTCATCGCCCGCAACGGGCAAGAGCGTCGTCAGATGAATCGCCCGGCACAACTCGGCTTCCACTTCACGGTATCGTGGCGAATCTTCGGGCGGAGC
>JBBQCQ010000156.1:0-7611 GCA_038318835.1 Gemmatales bacterium
GTGACCGAGGCCCGCGACCCGATCGGCGTGATGTTCGGCACGGTACGCCTGATCGGCTGCCTGTCGAACCACGGCCACGAGAAATCGGCCCTCGTGCTGGAACACGTGATGACCTGCCAGAAGAGCTTCTGCGACGGCTACCCCTACACGGATGACGTGACATTGTTGACGGTGGGCGTGGGAGGGTAAAAATCCAAAATCGGAACGCGGAGAACGCGGGATTGGAACGCCGGGTGAAAGGCGGGATAAGACTAAATCCTAGCTCAATTCTGATCCGGTTTTGATCCGGCGTTCCAATCCCGCGTTCTCCGCGTTCCGATTTTGTTTTGAGACACTCGCCGTTTCGTTCCTCGACTAGTGCGGGTTGAGGAAAGGTGTAGCGGTGTCCCGACGTACCCACAGTGCCGGATATCGTTCCGGCACTCGTCTTTCCCAAATTCGTCGTGAACGCGGCCGCGGGGGTGGCCATCCCGGCTTGGCAGTCGGTGAACACCCGCACTCGCAAATCCATCGAGTAGGCACGCAGGGGGACCCTCCGTCCTACCATAATCGACGGCTTCCCATATTCGACGGCTTCGCGCTACACCTTTCCTAAACCCGCACGAGTTGAGATTCCCCTTCACCGTTCCTTCCCATTTCCTGTACCGTGGACGGAAGGTCGTTCTTGGTCCTGGGCCGCTCATGATCGAATACTTTTCCCGGTTCGGCTACGTCGGCATCGCTGCCGCCATCATCCTCACCGGGTTCGGGCTGCCGATGCCCGAGGAGTTGCCGGTGCTGTTCTCCGGCGTACTCATCGGTCACGCCGATACGCTCGACCCCGGCCAGACAGAGTTGGACCCGCACCGCCTGCGGTGGTGGGTCATGCTGCCGGTGGTCATCGTTGCCATCGTCACCGGCGACGCCCTGCTGTACGGGGTGGGGCGTAAGTGGGGCCATAAGCTCTTCGAGAACGCCTGGGTGAAGCGGCGGATCATCAAGCCGGAGACGCGGGCAATCATCGAGAAGAACTTCCAGGAACGCGGCATCATGGTGCTGCTGACGGCCCGCCTGACGCCCGGCATTCGCACGCCGATCTTCCTGATGGCCGGGCACTATCGGGTGTCGTTCGCCAAGTTCCTGCTCGCCGATGGTCTGTATGCCGTGCCCGGCGTCATGGTCATGTTCTGGCTGTCGTATTTCCTCACCGATCAAGTGCTGGTCGTCTTCCACAAGATCGAGCACTACAAGCAACTGGTGGTGTACGGCGTGCTGTCGGCCGCCGTCGGCATCGTTCTGTACAAGCTGTTCTTCGACCGCAAAACGGCGACCGGCAGCCCGAAGGAAGTGCCGATGTTCGCGAAGCCTGTGGAGCGCGTGACGGAGGCCGTCGAGCATGTCGTCGAGAAGGCGGCGGCGAAGGCCTACGATGTGGTCGTCCACCGCGGCCACCACGACCGGGACAAGTCGCCGGACTACTCGCCGAACGGGGTTCCGCACGCGAAGCCGGACGCGAAGACCGACGACAAGACCGACGATTCGCCGAAATTGCCGCCGCCGCAGGTCTTCCCCGGATGAGTTGGGCGGTACTCTTCACGCCGTCGCCGGACTTCAACGCCTGGTTCGTCCGCATTGCGACGACGCTGCTGACCGCGTCGCGGCTGATCGTGGCCGGGGAACCGCACCGGCTGACCGAGGTCGAAGTCTACTATCACGGCCCCGACCACGAAGACCCGTTCGCCCACCGCAACCCGGTACAAGAGCGGACTGGCGTCTGGTACTTCCACCGCACCGGCGGCAGCTTCAAGGGCGTCGATCTGGCCTTCGGCCGCCCCGGCATCTTCGCCGGTGTGCTCTTGCGTGGGCTGCAAGACTCCACTGGCCGCTTCGTCGATGGCCCGTCGTTGCTCGTCGATCATCTTTTGCGGAAGACCGGCACGACCAGCGGCCGCGAGTTAGACACGATCATCGCCGGCCGCCTCGCGTGGGACGCGAGCAGCCCCCTGCACCTCGTTCGCTGTGCCGAGGAAGTGCGACCGGTCTATCGCGCCGCCCGCGTCGGGCTGACGCTGAAACGAGCCACCCCCGGCGACCCGCGGCCGACATTCCTGGCGAAGGACTATCGCTTCCTCACGGAACCGCGGCACACGAAGAAGGGGAAAGCGCAAATCGTCCGCGGCCTCCACCGGGCGGGACTTTCCGAGGAGCGTATCCGCGAACTCACCGGCAGCCCGCTCGCGAGCATCCAACGCTATGTGAACCCCGTTTAGCGGCGACGCGAACTCTTCGGAGCGGAGCGCGGGGCACTATGATCGCAACAAATACACCGACGACACGGCGTTGAACAACCCGTGCGCCACCACCGCGGCCGTCACGGTCTTCGTGCGCAGCACCAGCCAGCCGAGGCCGACGGCCAGCACCAGCAGCGGGATCGGCGTCGGCCACACGGCCGTGTGCAGGGCCGCGAACAGTGTCGCCGTCGCCAGCACCGCCATCGTTGGCCGCGGAGCCGGCATCATACGCTCGGCCGCGAACATCACCCCGGCCGCCACGCCAACGAACGCGAACGGCCCGACGAGCGAATGCCCCGCCACCCGCGTGTACGCCAGCAGGGCCGCCACGCCCATCAGCACCCACGGCCGGTACCCGCGCCGCGACGCCCACGGCACGAGCACGCGGCGGAACGCCATTTCCTCGAAGAACGGCGCGACCACGCACGCCCCGGCGAAGAACAGGAACACATCGCCCGTCGTCTGCAACTTCACGAACTTCAACGGGTGTTCGTCCGGCGGCCACTCGAAGAACCAACTGACCGCGTTCACGGCGAAATGCACCGCGAGCGTCAGCGGCAGGAGCACCAGCCACCCACCGACGCCGGCCGCCACATCGGCGACGAACCGCCGCACCGATTCGCGACCGCGTTCCTTGTCGCCGATCCGCTTCCACACCACGAACGCGACCATCACCACCGGCATCAGCAGCAGGCCGGCCACCGTGTTCCGGCGGTTCTGGTAGTCGAAGCGAACCGCCTCGGTCGCGTCGGGGCCGGGTCGGAGTTGCTCGCCGAAGATCGGGCGGAAGACGCCAGCCACATCCAGCCCGCTCGCCAGGACGGTCGGCATCAACACGCAGAACGCCAGCAGGAACGCCGCGTCGAATCCGTCCCACCGCGCGAACCGCTTGCGGTACCGCGGCACGATTGGCTCCCGCCACCAACGAGCGAAAAGCCAGCAGATCGCCCCGACCGGCACCGCGGCCGCGGCCACACACGCGGCGGCAATCGCCATCGCAACAGCTTCGGCCTGCAGTTCCGCCACGAAATTCCTCGACGCGAAGGGGACGCTCGGCGTACCGAGAGTTATACCACCCGCGACCCCACTTTCCCCCTCCCGGAGTGCCGCTCGCAGTTGAAATGGTATGCCCGTCTCTGGCGGCTGAGAATCCGGAGGTGGATGTCTTTTCGGCCTGAAAGGCCGGTACTATCAGTTGCGATACCCAGGCCTTCGGCCTGGGCTGACAGAGCTGGCTTTACAGGCCGGAAGGACCATCGCGTTCGTCACCCCGCGTCGGTGATGTGGCGGGCGATGCGGGTCAGTTGGCGGACGAACACGCCGGCGGTCTCGATCCACTTCGCGGCCGCGTGGCCGGTGGCGAAGCCGTTGCCCAGCAGCAACAGGTAGCCTTCGAGCACGGCCGGCAGTTCACACACGAGGGCCGCGGCCGACGTTCGCACGACCGGGTCCACCCGCGATGGAGCGAGCGTGAACCCGAGCACCGTGCGAGCCGGCAGCGGCTTGGGTAGCGCGTCGGCCTGCCGCAAAAACGGGGCGAACGCCTGCCGTGTGGCCGGCAGGTTGGCCCGGATGAGCGTGGCTCGCTCGGCATGGCAGGCGGCGTCGGCGTCGATGGCCTGCACCATCCGCACCGCCAACCGCACGACCGCATGTGGGTCGGCCTGGAACCGCTTTCGGGTGAATTCGCGGAACCGCTGCTCCTGTTCCGACAGGCGGGTGAGCAACTCGGCTTCCCACTCCAGGTCGCGGGCCGCGAACACGCCTTGCACCAGGTCGGTGTTCACAAGGCCTTGCGCATCGAGGGTGTCGTGGGCCGACGGCGGGGACGCGACGAAGTCCGGCCGCGTCGTATCGTGTACGCGCATGCGGGTCCAACTGCGAGGGGGGGACGTTACAGGAAACAGGGGGATAGCCGACAACGGGGGTCGGCGTCAACTCATTTCGACACGGGGCGACCGCCGGTGATGACCGACTTGGCGACCCGGATGCGGTCGAGCAAGTTCTGCTTCGCGATGGCCGCCGGATCGAGCGGGACGGCTTGCGGCGGTGGCGTTTCGATCACCGCATCCGACCGCGTCTCGCGCCCAGCCCGCTTCACGCTCGCGGCCCGGTCGGCGAACATCGCTTCGAGTTCGGCCAGGGTCATTACCCGTTCGATCTTCAAAAACTGGATGTCGGCGTAGGGCAGGAAGAACGCCCGCCCCTCGTCCTGGTTGCCGGCCTCGCGGCCCCGCATGACCATGTACGTGGGTTCGAGCCGCACGAGGATATCGAGCGACAGCATCGCTCCGCTCCGCATCACGAACTGCACCTTCGGGTGGTCCAGTTCGGGGATGCGTTGCATCATCTCGACGAATTCTTCGCGCAGCATGTCAGTCCTACTCTGGGTCCCGCGGGAATCGGCTTACAGTTGTTGCAGTTCCAGCCGCTCGGGCGGCCGCGAGGCCATGCGGTACAACCACAACTGCGCCGCCGCCACCGCTCCCCCGCCGACGGCACAGACGATCCGCCAGTTCGGCAGCACGCCCGCTACCGGGTGGTGTTCCGCGCCGGCATCCGACAGGGCATTCAGGGCCATCGACGTGATCGCCGTAAAGACGATGGCGGCCGCCATGAACACGACCGGCAGGCGGGCCAGCGTCCACCACTCCGGGGCGAACGTCTTGAGTTGGTAGCCGTCGCCCAACCGCCGCCACATCTTCGCGAAGAACGAATCGGCCACTTTGCCGTCGGCGAACGTGATGATCGTGCGGCCGTTCGGCGAGTTGGCCATTGGGTGGTCGATGGTGATCGTGTGCTCGGCCAGTTCGAGGCGCACCCGACGAATCGTGTGCATATCGATGACCGTGGCCAGCGGGCCGAGGAACGCATCGACGGCCCGAACCGTTTCGAGCTGGCTGATGACTTCCGTCTTCGGCGACCCGGTCATCGGCGTCAGGTACAGCCGCGGCAACGTCAGTACCACCAGCGAATGCGAAGTCACCTCCGGGGCCTTCCAGACCCGCCGCTGGGCAAGGCCGGGAATCGTCGTGTTGGACGGCGAGGCAGCATTTTCAGTCGGAAGTTTCAGCATGGGTCGTGTCGGCGAGACTGGGGGGCGAACCACTCAACAGGTAGAACCGATTCGCCGACCGGTCAAATCGTTACAGCCCGCAGGGATTGCCGGCCCTGAAAATCGCGGTCGATGTGGAGAGACTGCGGAAGATGTAGGGATTAGGAAGGCGTCGAGCGGCGAAGGAGAGGCCCGAATGAGCCGCCCTTTCAGGGCGATGGGTGGCGTTCTACCAGCCCAGGCCTCCGTCGCTTCGCGACTCCGACCTGAGTTGGTAGAACGTCCCTTTCAGGGCCGAAGACCAAAGGCGGGGTTTTCCGGCCTGAAAGGTCGGTTCTGTGAGCCCAGGTCGGAGCGAATCGCAGGCCTGGGACGACGGGGCCGAAGTGTCGGCCCTGAAAGGGCCGTTCATTTTCATTCGCAACCGATCCAAACCCTCATTCGTGCTCATCCGGCAGCACCAACTCCGGGAACACCTCGACCGGCAGCCCGGCCGACTTCATCTGCTCGGTCAGCTTCTTGACGGCCGCGAAGCGATAGTTCGCCACCTGCTGCTCGTTGACGCCGACGAACGCTGCTACCTCCTTATTCGGCCAGCCCTTCACGAACAGCAGTTCCAACACCTGGATGCGCTGGAACTCCCCCTTCTGCCGGAACGCGCCGATCATGTCGCGGAGGCACCGGGCGACGGCGTCGTGTTCGAGGTCGAGCCGCTCCTTGCTGCGGGCGAGGCTTGACGCCGGGCGCTGCCGGCCGTCGGCGGCCTTGCCCATCATCTCCTCGTCGGCCTCGCTGCCGGTCTGGAACGGCCGCCGGCCGATCCGCCGGAGTTGGTCCGTGACCTTGTGGGCGGCGATGGTGAACAGCCCCGTCTGGAGGTCGCGCTTGTCGTCGAAGTTCGCGAGGCTGTTGAGGAAGCCGATAAACGTCTCTTGCACCACGTCGTCGGAGGTGCCGTGGTCGCGGAGCCGCTTGCGGACGAACGCCCCGAGTCGGCCCTCGTACCGGGCGACGAGTTCCTCCCACGCGGCGTCGGCCTTCGCCCCGCCGCCGCGGATGTGCAGAACCAACAAGCGATCGGAGTCGGTGGACATGCGGGCATTGTAGCGGGGCGAGCCGAGCCCCCTAAGGTGCCCGGTGAATGTCAAGCACCCGGCACCATACGGTGCTCGGCTCGCCTTTTCACTTGCATCCCTCTCCGCCGTTCGTAGCCTTGCCTGTCAGGACTTTTCGTTTTCACGCCGAGGCTGTCATGCAAACTCGTGGGGAACTCTTCGCGGGCGTTACCGTTGCCGTCGTCACGCCCTTCAAGGACGGGGCCGTCGATTGGGACGAACTCGGCAAACTCGTGGACTGGCACGCCGAACAAGGCACCGACGGCCTCGCGCCGTGCGGCACCACCGGCGAGTCGCCGACGCTCACCCACGACGAGAACGAACGCATCGTCGCGTTCGTCTGCGAGCGAGCCGCCGGCCGGCTGAAGATCATGGCCGGCACCGGGTCGAACAGCACGAGCGAAGCGGTCCGTATGACGAAGGCCGCGAAGAAGGCCGGGGCGACCGGCACGCTGCAAGTCGGGCCGTACTACAACAAGCCGACGCAGGAGGGGTACTTCCGCCACTTCGGGGCCGTCGCCGAGGCGTGCGACCTGCCGCAAGTCGTTTACAACATCCCCGGCCGCACCGGGTCGAACATCTTGCCCGAGACGATCGCCCGTCTCGCGGAAGCATTCCCGAACATCGTCGCCGTGAAGGAAGCCACCGGCTCGCTCGATCAGGCGTCGCAAGTGGCGGCGTTGTGCGATCTGACGATCCTCAGCGGCGACGACAGCCTGACGCTGCCACTCATGAGCATCGGCGGCAAGGGCGTCGTGTCGGTGGTCGGCAACATCGTGCCGCGAGACATGATGGCCCTGGTGAGGGCGTTCGCGGCCGGCAAGTTCGACGAGGCACTGGCGTGGCACCGCAAGCTGTTCCCGCTCTGCCGCGACATGCTCGGCGTGGCGACGAACCCGATCCCGGTGAAGACCGCGATGAAGTTGCTCGGCCGTTGCAACGGCGAGATGCGATTGCCGATGTGCCCGATGGACGCCGCCGGCGACGCGAAGGTGAAGCAAACCTTGATAAACTACGGCCTGCTGAAGTGAGTCTTGGGCCGCGAAGCGGCAGCAGTTGTTAGCCAGGGGCGTCAGCCCTGGAATCTGCTTCTTGGCGAGCCGAGTAACGGGGGGGGGCGGGGGTGTAAAAAATAGCCGCACACCCCACCACCACGGGAACACCGAGCCAC
>JBBQCQ010000157.1:0-7611 GCA_038318835.1 Gemmatales bacterium
GACAAGCTGAACGAAGTGCTGGCCCGCTACAAGGAGCGGGGCTTGGTCGAGAACTGGTTCGTCCTCGGCGGCCTCTCGCTGCTCGACGGCACGGCCGCCCCGAACGGCGCGACCGCGTTCATCGCCTGGACCGACTGGTCGAAGCGGACTAAGCCGGAAGAGTCGCAGACGGCCATCAAGAATGCCATCCAGGGCGAACTGTTCGGCTTCAAGGAGGCGAACATCTTCGTCATCATACCGCCGTCGATCATGGGCCTCGGCTTCTCGGGCGGGTTCGAGATGAAGATCGAAGACAAGGGCGGCGTCGGTGCGGAAACCCTGCAAGAGCGAACGCAGGCGATCATCAACGAGGCGATCAAGAACCCGGAAATCCTGCCGCCACCGGCCATCCGCAGTACCTTCCGCGCCGGCGTGCCGCAAATCTACCTCGACATCGACCGCGTGAAGGCCGAGAAGATGGGCGTACTGCTCAGCGACGTGTTCTCCGCCCTCCAGGCGAACCTCGGCTCGGTCTACATCAACGACTTCAACGTCTTCGACCGCACCTATCAGGTGCGGGTACAGGCCGACGCCTTCTTCCGCGGCGACACGCGATTGCTTCGCCGGCTGGAAGTTCGCAACCAAAAGGGCGACCGGGTGCCGCTCTCGACGCTGCTGACGGCCGAAGTCCGCGTCGGCCCGCAGTCGATCATGCGGTACAACCTGTACCCGTCGGCCACCATCAGCGGCGGCACGGCCCCCGGCTTCAGTTCCGGACAAGCCCTGGACGTGATGGAACGCACGGCCGGCCGGGTGCTGCCGCAAACAATGGGCTACGAGTGGACCTCGATCGCCTTCCAGGAAAAACGACTGGCCCCGCAACCGCGGGAAATCCTCGGCTTCAAGTTCGCGCTGAGCGAGTCGGTCCTGGTCTTCGGCCTGGCCGTGTTCCTCGTCTATCTCGTGTTGGCCGCCCAGTACGAGAGTTGGCTGCTGCCGTTGGCCGTGATCCTGGTGGTGCCGCTCGGCATCCTCGGCGTGGTGGCCGGGGTGAAACTCCGCGGCCTCGATAACAACATCTACACGCAGATTGGCGTCGTGCTCATCATCGCGCTGGCGTCGAAGAACGCGATCCTGATCGTCGAGTTCGCCCGCGAACTGCGGATGGGCGGGAAGTCGATTCGCGAAGCCGCGACGACAGCCGCCCGGATGCGGTTCCGGCCGATCCTGATGACCTCGATCGCGTTCATCCTCGGCGTGGTGCCGCTGGTGTTCGCGACCGGGGCCGGGGCCGCGAGCCGCCGCTCGCTCGGCACGGCCGTGTGCGGCGGTATGATTACCTCGACTGTGCTGGCCGTCTTCTTTGTGCCGGCGTTCTACGTCGCGGTTCAACTTCTGGTCGAACTCATCAACGGCCCGCCGAAGCTGCACGCTGAGGCAGTGCCTCTGACCGTCGCGCCGAAAGAACCGCCGCCCGCCGTGGCGGAATAGCGGTCGCCCCGGTATGCTGTTCGTGCGAGTCTATTCTCATCCGCCGACGCCCTCGCTGCTGACCTGCCCTTGCTTGCGCTGCGGGCTGTCAAATTGGGAACCCGAGCGTCGAGTTGGCGAGGAAGTAATGGTTTGACAACCCGTGGTGTTGCGTCAGTTTGAGCCGCGGAGCGGCTCAGAACCACACCACAACGGAGAATGGCCTGTCGCTCCCACCCACTCAGCCTTCATCAGCCGCGACTCAGATCACCGCATGGCCGTCGAGGCCGGCCGCGGAGGCGAGCGATTCCAGGTACTCCAATCGTTCTTCGCGGGCGACATCGTTCGTCACTTCGCGGGCCACGGCGAAGATCACGTCGTCCTCCGGGATCGACTTCGCCGTCCACTCGAACCAACGATACTGCCCGGCGTGATCGAGGTAGCGGTTGCGAAAGCCCCGCAGCGGAAGCCCCTCCAGCAGTTGGCCCATCACCGCGGCTGTGCGGTCGCGGTCGTCCGGGTGGACGAACTTGATGAACGGATCGGCCGTCAGTTCGGTCATCGAGTAGCCGAGAACGCGGGAGAAGTTTTCGTTCACCCGGCGGAAGTGGCCATCGAACCCAGCAATGCAGAACAGGTCCAGGCTCAGGTCGAAGAACCGGCCCAAGTCCCACTCCGCTTGCCGCAGCACAGTGTCGAAGTAGTGCGTCAGCCGGTCCATAACCACGCCGGCGTCCCGCGGCCGGGCGTCCGGTTTCGGGGCCAGGCACGCCTTCGCCAGCGCGATTAGGTCGTGGTCGGCCCGCGAGTCGTCCAGCCGGGCGAAGGCGTCGGTCAGGTCGCCGCGGATGGCCAGCCGCAGAATCCGCTTCGCCGTGTCGGCCACGTAGGGCGGCTTGCCGGTCAGGATTTCGCACAGGATCGACCCGAGGCCGAACACGTCGCACCGCTCGTCGAGGCAGTCCACTTCCCCCTTCGCCTGTTCCGGCGGCATATACGCCGGCGTGCCCATGATGCTGCCGACCTGCGTGTGTACGGTGTTCTCGATCGCCGGCACCGGCACGTCGGTCTCGCCGAGCAGCCAGATCGGCTTCGACCGGTTCCCCTCGTCCAGCGACTTCGCCAACCCCCAGTCCATGACCTTCACCTGGCCGAACAGGCCTACCATGATGTTCGACGGGTTCAGGTCGCGGTGGATGATCCGCTGTGTGTGTGCATACGCGATCGTGTGGCAAATCTGCTCGAACACTTTCAGCATCCGCGATCGACCCTCGCCGGGCGTTGGCCGTTCGTCGAGGGTTTTGCGAAGGGTCAGCCCCCACACCCGTTGCATGACGAAGAACGGCCGCCCGTCGGGCATCACGCCGGCCTCGTACACCGGCACCACGCCGGGGTGTTCGAGCTGCCCGGTGATGCGAATTTCCTCGCGGAACCGTGCGATCACCTCCGGCCGGT
The DNA here is from genome assembly GCA_038318835.1 of Gemmatales bacterium. GTDB lineage: Bacteria > Planctomycetota > Planctomycetia > Gemmatales > Gemmataceae > Limnoglobus. Next base: position 2,905 of record JBBQCQ010000157.1, read on the forward strand.
GGACGTACTTCACGTGCAGGATTTTCGCGACCACGTCCCGACCGAGGTGGATGTCGGCGCACGAATGCACTTCACCCATGCCGCCACGGCCGACTTCGCACTTCAGCTCGAACCGCGACGACGGCTGCGACAGGGTCGTCCCGGTTTCCGTGCCCGGCATGAGCACGGCTTCGATGTTCAGAATCCGGCCGCTCGCATCGTCGAGGATGCTGCCGGTCATTTGCAAGTCGAGGGTCTTGTTCGGGTCGATTTGCGCGAGCGGGTCGGGGTCGTGGGCCGACCCAGTGTCAGTCGAAGTTGGCGAATCGGAGCGAGACATGGGTGTCACACTCTTCTTGGGGGCGGACCGGGTCCGCAGTTTCGATCAACGTCAAGGGCGACCTCGGCGATGGCAATGGGGCAAGTGCCACGTCGGACTGTCAGGAATTAGATCGTACTTCCTTCACCGACCCGGTCCAATCAGAAAAAGGATAAATCGTTCTCGCGCGTGAAACTTCTTCCGCGAGACGAACCGAAATGGCGATCACCACAAGAGAGCGGGATACGACACGTACAGGCCGACGAGTTTGACGACGAGCATGGCCCACACGACGAGGATGAGCAGATAGCCGTAGTCCCACCAGGTGCCGGCCCGAATGCGGGGCACCTCGACTTCGACGAGTTGCTGAATGTAGTCGTCGAAGAAGTCGAGCACGGGCGGGGCGGGCAGTGGCTCGATTGGCGGCTCATGCGGCAGCCGACAAACCGCAATCCTCCAGGCGATGTCGATGGTGGCGTCGAGGTCCTCGAACTGCCGACGGAGGGTGGCGTAGTCGGGGTCGGCCGGGGTGCGCTGGAACAGTTCCAGTTCGAGCCGCAACAGCGTGCCGCGGGGGTCGTCGTGTTCGTCGAGCCAGTCGGCGTAGACGAGCCGCAGCACCGCGTCGTCCGGCGACGCCTGGATGGCCGCGACAAAAGCGTCATCGTCGCTCATGATGATAAAACCGAAAACGGCTCGCGGACGACGCGGATTTGAAGACGCGGAAAACGCGGATAAAAACCAAACTTGATTCTTGGTCTTATCCGGTTTTCATCCGCGTCCGAAGGTCCGCGTCATCCGCGTGCCGTTTTTGCCTTTCACCCCTGGAAGTCCTTCGCGAAGGCTTTCGCGCTGAGTTCCTCGCCGGTCGCGAACTTCAGCAGATCTTTCCACGATAGCGTGCGGCCCGGCTCGAAGACTTTCTTCTTCATGAACTCGCCAACCTTCGGGTCACCGATGTACAGGACCGTCTTCGGGTCGGCCTGATAGACCTCCTTGCAGAGTGCATGATGCACCTGCGAGGCGAACAGTTGGCCCATCATGTAGTTGTGGTAGTACACCGGGGCCGAGCAGATGTGAATCTTGCTGCCGTAGTCCGGGGCGTTCCGCCCCTCCGGCCGCGTCAGACCCTGATACTTCTCGACCAGGTCCCACCAGAGCTTGTTCAAGTCCTGGTTCGGGTTCTCGTACATGGCCTTCTCGAACCGCAGCATCACCTGGCACCAGCGGCTGAAGATGAGCAGTTCGTTCCGCAGCACCTTCGCGGCCGTCTCGTCGAAGGCCTTCGGGTTCTCGACCGTCACGCCCATCTTTTCGAGCCACGCCCGCGACTTGCTGAACTTCTGGAACTGCATCGCCACGCCCTCGGTGGTGAGGATGTGGGCCTCGCCGCGCAGCACGTAGGGGACCGACTGCGGGATGTTCTTGCTGCTGTAGACCGAGTGCCCCAACTCGTGCAGCATCGTGCCCATCCAGTATTCGTTCGGCACGATGTTGGCCAGCACCCGCACGTCGCCTTCGCGGTCGATGTCGGTGCAGAAGGCGTGCGGCGATTTGCCCTTCTTTTCGTACAGGTCGCTGCGGGCGATCACGTCGTCGATCGGCAGGCCGATGCCCTTGTAGAAGTCGCGGCACAGTTGCAGGATGTCGGCCTTCTTGTACGGCTCGTCGAGGCTGACATCGAAGACGGCCGGCGACTCCTGGAAGAACGGGTCGAAGTAGTGCCACGGCCGCAGGTCGGCCACCTTCATGCCAACGCGGGCGGCCAGCTTTTCGTCGATCTCGGCCTTCCCCTTCAGGAACGGCTCGCGGGTGAGCGCGTCGAGTTCGTCGAACAGGGCGATGAGTTCGCCGCCGTCCTGCTCGTTGAGGAACAGCATCAGTGCGTGGAAGTTCTTGAATCCGAGCTTCGTCGCGGCCTCGTTGCGGAGCTTCACGAGATCCTTCAAGTCCGCTTCGACACTCGCGCCGACGCCCTTGCTGGCCTCCCACACCTTCTGCCGTTCGGCCGAGTTCGTGGATTCCTTCAGCACGCGCCGCACCTGGCTGTCGCTCATCTCCTGGCCGTCCACCTTCGCCCGGTAGACGTTGAACCCCTTCTCGACGGCGTTCGCCTTCGCGGTGATCTGCTTCAAGAGTGCCGGGTCGAGTTGCTTCTCCAGGTACTGCAAATACAGCAGGTCGATCTGCCGCTTCAGCAGCTTGTCGGCAACGCCAGCTTCCTTGATCGCCTTCAACTCGGCGAACTTCTTCGGGTCGGCGAGGGCCGCGTCGATGGCGTTCTGGGTGTCTTCCTTCTTCTGGAAGTCCTCATCCTTGCCGGTGACGTTGGCGTTCCACCAGGCGTTGCCGCCGGCAATGTCGAGCGGCCGCATCTTCGTGACGTGAGTCTCGACGAACGCCTTCGCGGCGGCGTCCCCCCCCTCGGCAGCGTGCAGATTGGCAAGTCCGGCCACGGCAGCCCCTCCGGCAATCAAGAACGAACGACGATCGTGCATGTCGTACTCCAGGAAGAAAGTCCAGTCATTCTACGGGCGAGTGGGAGGCGTCAGGCCCCCTGATTCTCGTAACATCGCCGACAGATTCAGGGGGCTGCCCCCACTCCCCGAGTTCCCAGGCCGAAGGCCTGACAGCCCTCAGCCCAGGGCACCGCCCTGGGTGGGACAACCCCAAAAGCCGGCAGCCTGAAGGGCTGCGAGCGACAAGCCCGTATCGCTCGCAGCCCTTCAGGCTGCACCACGTGTGGCCGTCGTGACCCAGGGCGGTGCCCTGGGCTGAGGGCTGTCACCCCTTCGGGGTGAAGAACGATCGCCTACTCCCCCCGCTTCAGCATCTCCGCGAGCATGTCCTTTCGCGGCCAGCCGCCGCCGTGGCCTTTGCGCATCGCGATCTCGATCACGCCGTCGAACTTCGGCTTGTCGAACTTCTCGGCCGCGGCCTTCAGCCGGTGGACGGCGTTGTTCAGGAAGTAATCGTCGGCGTCGCCGACCCAGATGTGGACCTTGCCGCCGGCCAGCTTCGGGCCGAGCGTGGGCCAGTTCGTTTCCAGCACCTTCCGCAGGTCGTACTTCTCCCAGTGCGGCAGCACGCTCTTGTCGATCTTGCCGGTCGCCCCGTCCCAAAGCGGCTTCGGCAGGCCGTCGTCGCCGCGAGGGCCGTAGGTCGCGTTCCAACTTGCCCAGTCGAGGCCGGAGAGTTCCCAGCGCCCGCCGCGGCCGAGGACTCGCTCCAGGTGGCACTCGTGGCGGACGCTGTAGGCCGTGTCGCCGTCGATGGTGCGTTTGGCCGGACGCTCGAAGCCGAAGCGGTTCACGTAGGCGTTCTCGTCCTTATAGATATCGATGAGTTCGAACGCGCGGAAGTCGACGCCGTCCGGGAAGAGCGACCAGCAGCCGTTGAAGTCATCGGGGTAGAAGACCTGCAACGCCAGCGACACCCAGCCGCCGGTCGAACCGCCGGTGACGAATCGCGTCTTCGGTGTGCCGATGCAGCGGTAGGTCTTCTCGACGTGCGGGATGACCTCGCGCAGCAGGGCGTCGCCGTAGGGGCCGTTGTTCGCGGAGTTCACCTGATACGGGTCGCCGAACGGCCCGGCCCCGTCGAGGAGAATTTGCACGAAGCGGCCATCCGGCTGAAGTCCCCGGCCCGACGTGAACCGCGTGCCGAAGCCGCCGACGTGGACGATCAGCGGGTACTTGCGGTCGGGCGACTTCTCGAAGTCGGCCGGCAGCACGACCGCGAGGCGGTAGACCATCGGCCGTTTGTGAAAGTTGGAAAGCAACTTCGACGGAAGTTCCAGATACTTCACCGTGGCCGTGTCTTTCGGCGTCGGCTTCGGAATCGTCGTCGTGAGTTTCAGTTTCGTCGGCATGTCGGCGGCCGGGTCGAGCGTGACGGTGGTCAGTTCGCTCGTCCAGTTCCCCGGCGCGGTCGGGATGCTCAGATCGCGATTGACCGCGAAGATCGCCCGCACGACGTACTCGCCCTTCGGTAACTGTTCGAGCGCCTTCAGCGGGAACGTGAGGGCGGTCGCGTCCACGCTCACGACGGTGTCGGCCGCGAACTTCAGCACGTCCACGCCGAGCACCGGCAGGGCGAACGGGTCGGACGACGTAAAGCTCGGCGGTTGCCCCTTCTTGCCGACGGCGATGAGCAACCGGCCGCCGGCTGGCGTATCGGCGACGAGCTTGGCGTCGGCGGTGACTTCAAAGCGAATGCCGGCCGCCGACGCGGGGGCAGTCAGCAGCAGGAGCGCGAGGAGGCGGAGCATGACGGGAGCCTGCGGGAACGACGTGAGAGGTGAGGGCAGCGTATGGACGCGGGGGTGTCTTGTCCGGCCGATCTCGGATAGACTTGGGGTAGGGAACCCTCAGATCTGGGCTGACGGAACCAACCTTTCAAGTCGGAAA
>JBBQCQ010000158.1:0-7605 GCA_038318835.1 Gemmatales bacterium
CCGCCTTCAGCGTCACGAAGCCCTCGTCGATACTTTCGGCCACCCCCACTTTCTCCAGCAGCGGCAGCGCCGCCGCGACGTAGGCGATGAACTTGCGGTGCGCGAACGCGTCGGCCACAAAATCCCGCGCCGCCGGCAGCATAGTCAGCTGCGCCGCCCCCGTCTCGGAAGGCAGCAGCACGACGGCGTCGTACAGCACCGACGGACCGCCTTCCAGCTTCTGCTTGGCGGGGTGGAGCACGCCGTCGCTGTCCGTCACGCCCCCGACTTCGGGCGCGATCAGCTCTAGCATCGCCCCTTCCTTCTTCACTGCCTTGACCAACGCCGCGAGCAGCTTCGCGTCAACGCCGTCGGTGACCAACGTGCCCACCTTGCGGCCCGCGAACGTTTCAGGGCCGTTCTCAATGATGCTCAGTGCCGGCGACGGCTTCAGGTCTTGGCGCGTCGGGCGGGCGGCTTTCGCCGGGGCGGGCATCTCCCCCAGCCGAAGTCCCTTCGCCACCTTCGCGGCCAGATCCCTGTCGATGTTCAGCAGGTGTGACACCATCCGGGCCCGGATCGGCACCGTCTCGACCTTGCTCAGCTCGAACACGAGTGCGTTGACGATGTGCGTCTGCTCGATCGGTGTCTGGCTGATGAAGAACTGCCGCGCCTGGCTGTAGTGGTCGGCGAACGATTCTGACCGCACCCGCTGTTTCGGCCCTTGCTCCTCGGCCGGGAAGGATTGGAAACCCTTCTGCGGCGACTCGCGGGGGCCGGTTCCTCCGTCGAGCGAGTTCGGCTCGTAGTTCACCCGCCCGACGGGGTTGCGCATCGCCATGTGCCCATCCTGCTGGAAGTGTGCGAACGGGCACTTCGGGGCATTGATCGGCAGGTGGCTGAAGTTCGGCCCGCCCAGCCGCTTCAGTTGCGTGTCCAGGTACGAGAAGTTCCGCCCGGCCAGCAGCGGGTCGTTGGTGAAGTCGATCCCCGGCACCACGTTCTGGGTACAGAACGCGACCTGCTCGGTCTCGGCGAAGAAGTTGTCCACGCGCCGGTTGAGAACTAGCCGCCCGATCGGAATTACGGGCACGTCTTCTTCGGGGATCAGCTTCGTCGCGTCGAGGATGTCGAAGGCAAACTTGTCGGCGAAGGCGTCGTCGAAAAGTTGGAACCCCAGCTCCCACTCCGGGAAGTCGCCCGCTTCGATGGCCGCCCACAGGTCGCGGCGGTGGAAGTCCGGATCCGCCCGGTTAATCTTCACCGCCTCGTTCCACACCACCGATTGCAAACCCTGCTTCGGTTTCCAGTGGAACTTCACGAACGTGGACTCGCCCTCGGCGTTGACCAGCCGGAAGGTGTGGACGCCGAACCCCTCCATCGTGCGGAACGATCGCGGCAGCGTACGGTCGGACATGATCCACATGATCATGTGCATCGACTCGGGGGTCAGCGAGATGAAGTCCCAGAACGTGTCGTGGGCGGTTTGGGCCTGCGGGAACTCGCGGTCCGGCTCGGGCTTTGCGGCGTGGATCAGGTCCGGGAACTTGATCGCGTCCTGGATGAAGAACACCGGGATGTTGTTCCCGACCAGATCCCAGTTGCCTTCTTTCGTGTACAGCTTTACGGCGAAGCCACGGACATCGCGGGCGAGGTCGGCCGACCCTTTGCTGCCGGCGACGGTGGAAAAGCGGACGAACACCGGCGTCTGCTCCCCGGCCCGCTGGAACAGGTCGGCGCGTGTGACCGCGGTCTGCGACTGGTAGTTCTCGAAGAACCCGTGGACGCCGTACCCGCGGGCGTGGACGACCCGCTCGGGGATACGCTCGTGGTCGAAGTGGAAGATCTTCTCGCGCAGGTGGAAGTCGTCGAGTGTGACCGGCCCACGCGAACCCACCTTGAGCGAGTTCTGGTCGTCGGCGACCGGAATACCCTGCTGGGTGGTGAGGACCGGCGTTTCGCCGCCCGCCGTTTGGTGCGTCTCACCGCCAGCGCCGGAGTGAACGCCGGGGGCGTCCGTCCGCGGGGTTTTATCCTTTGAGACCGCGGGGCTTCGCTTCTTTGCTATGACCTTGCATTCCTTTACGAACCGGTGAATGCCGCGTTCCTTTGGCAACCAAAGCGAAAACAGCGAACGCCAGACAACCTCGGGTTAACCCTTTCTTCCTACGGATCGCTGCGGATAGGGCGCACGGAACCGGCCGCGAGAAGGGAATCTCGCTAATGCGGAAGTGGCGATCGCAAAACTCCTCATCCCAAATGTTCGCGCGGGACAGCCCGACCCCACAGCCAGACGACAGCCGCTGCCACCGCGACTTGGACGGTGGTGCCGAACAGGTCAATGGCGAAGTGCTTGTACATCCCGTTGGCGTCGGCGTCCGGCCCGTGCAGCCGGAAATACAAGATGCGGATCACCGTCAGGGCGACTGCCGTCACCGCGGCCATTGTGGCGAGCAGAAGGGCAGCGTACGCACCGTACCGTCGGGTCCGCCAGTACCGGGGAATCAGCACGAGGTGGTTGACGTCGACCGCGACCGCGAAGGCGGCCACCATGGCGGTGGTGACGATCACGGCGAGCTCGGTCGTCGGGTGGAAGTCGCGGGTGATTACGAACCAGAACAGCCCCACCGCCACCCACGCGAGCTGCCACCACGCTATCCGCCGACCGTCGAGACTCATCACGACCTCCGCACGTTTCGTGTTCAGACTACGGAGCCGCTGGTCAGAAGCGATCCGCCTGAATTCGGGCGTTGCCGCACGGGGTTGCACGAAGTGCTTGACCGGAACGCTGTTCCGTGACAACCTCCGTCGCGCATGGGCAATGAAGCCCTGCGAAACGATGGAGATGTTGTGGCGGATTTGGTGAAGATTTGCTCTTTTGAACACGATGCGTGGTGGCGGACGAACTCGTAGGGTTACACGACGAGCGAAGTCGACGCGGGGTTGTATCCGAGGGCGCAGGCTGAGCAGATTGTGAACTCGGCCAATTACGGGGACAAGCTCAAAGAGGAGATCGTCGAAGTTGAACAGCCAGCTCTGAAGGAGGCCGACCCAGAAGTGGTGTTCTGCCAACTCGACCCGCACCCGCTGCCGCTCAGCTACCGGCACGAAGACGACAGCGGCATGCACTACGACGGCAACTACCACGCCCGCGCCCGGGTGCCGATGTCGACGTCTGCTTCAACGGGCGGATTACAGTGACGACGGTTAAGCTGCTCTGACTTGCGGACCTCTGCCAGCACTTTGGTGGAAATGTAAAACCACCGGTGACCAGACAGCCTCTCCCAACTGCCTGAACACCGGTGGTGGTTTCGTATCGAGCGGTACCGAGCCGCATGCCCGAGAGGCCTCTCCCCTCCTCGCGAACATTCGAGTCAGCGTTGCTCGACGAGCATGTGATTGCAGCAGGTGTGCCAAAGGCGGTACATATCGCGATCGTCGCTCAGCAGTTGGCGGAAGAGCTTAATTCATAGGCATTTCGGCTGTAGATGGTTCATCGGACGGTATTCCTGCAATCGCAGTCGGGCGACTCGGCCGCCCGGGACGTCAGCAAACGATGCCTTCGGTCGCCGCACCCGTCACGGGATGAGCTTCTCGCGGCGGAGCCGGTCGAACAGATCGGTGAAGCTGTCGAGCGTCGGCTGGTCGTCCGTGAAGCCGAGCCGGCGGCTGCGGGCCATGTCGGCCATCACCTCCATCGGGCGGCCGAGGTCGGCGTCCGTGTGCCACGCCGAGGTCAGGCGGCTCAAGTCCGGTTCGGCGAGACCGGACTTCCGGGCCAGCTCCGCCCACGGGACGGCGTCGGTCGCCATCTGCCCTTCCAGGGGCGTCGGGCGGCCGGGGTATTGGGCGGCTTCAACGCCGAAGTATGCGGCCAGCCGCGGCCACATCCCCCGCCACCGGAACACGTCCCCGTTGACCACGTTGAACGCTTGGTTGGCGGCCGCCGGCGTCGTTGCCGCCCACGCCAACTGCCGGGCGAGCAGGCGGGCGTCGGTCACGTCCGTCACCCCGTTCCACTGTTGGGGCGAACCGGGGAACAGGAATGGCCGGCCAAGGTGCTTGCTGAGCGAGGCATAGACCGCGAGCGTCACGCCCATGTTCATGGCGTTCCCGACCGCGTACCCGATGATCGTGTGCGGCCGGTGGACGGTCCACGTGAACCCGTCCCGAGCCGCGGCGGCGAACACCTCGTCCTCCTGAGCGTAGTAGAAGTTCCCGACCGCCAGCCGCTCCTCGTCCTCCCGGAACGGCGTGTCCGGCAGGTTCCCCTGGCCGTACGCCTCGAACGGCCCGAGGTAGTGCTTCAGGCCGGTGACCAGGGCGACGTGCCGCACGGTTCCGGCCGGGCGGACGGCGTCGAGCAGGTTGCGGACCATGGCGGCGTTGACGCGGATGTTCTCGGCCTCGGTGGCATGCCGCAGCCAGGTGCTGAAGAACACGTGCGTGAGCGACTCGTCCTTCAACGCCGCGGCGAGGGCGTCCGGCTTGAGTAGGTCGGCGGCGATGGGTTTCAGACCGGAGGGATGAGCGACGGCCTTCCGGGCGAGTCCCGCGACCGACCACCCGTCGGCGATCAGCCGGTCGGCCAAGTTGTTGCCGACGATGCCGGTGGACCCGACGATGAGGGCGCGACGTGCTTGAGAAGCCATGGGAGCACCCGGTGCGGAGTGATGCGGATCGCAGCCGGGGCGGTTCTGCGAGGGAGCGTTTTCAGTGTAGGGGAGGGAGGAGTAGTCGCGGACGGGAACTTGCGTGGCGGTGCTCGGACGAGTTACCCGGGTGGCAAATGCCGTTCAAAGGTCCGCACCTCTTCCACCACCCCTCCACCTCGCTGCTTTGTCTCTCGTCCGACCTCTTGGTACCCGCGGGCTAAGTAGAACGGACAGCCCCCGCGGGTTGAAGCCCGAGCAGGTCACCCGACGATACCCGGGCGGTTCCTCGTGGGTCAAGATCTTCTTCAACGTCAGCCAGTGGATGTCGTACAGACGGCAAGCTTCCCGCTTGCCGATCTCGCCCGTCAGTACGCGACGGCGGATCTCGGCCCATTGGTCCATAGCGGCGTACACCTCGGTGCCCCCCGGTCGCGGATCGTGGTCGTCCCACGGTCCGCGATACGGGGCTGCACGGTTGTGCGCCTCACTTTTACTCCGCCGCCGACCGGTGAACCGCAAGCGGGTCCGGCGGCTGCTGCGGGTCATGGCCTTGGAAGCCATCCACCCGAAGCCGAAACTGTCGGCCGGGCGGGGCCACCCGGTGTACCCGTACCTCCTCCGCGGCGTGACGATCGACCGCGTCGGCCCGGTGTGGTCGACCGACATCACGGACCTGCCGCTGCCGTCCGGGTTCATGTACCTGGCGGCCACAAACGACTGGTTCAGTCGGGACGTGGTGGCCTGGCGGGTGTCGAACACGCTCGACGGGGCGTTCTGCCGGGACATGCTGGACGAGGCGTTGGCGGCCGGCACGCCCGAGGTGTTCAACACCAATCAGGGGGTGCCGTTTACGGCCGGGGCGTGGGTCGAGCGGGTGGAGGCGGCCTCATCAGCGAGCAGGAGTTCGCGGCGAAGAAAGCGGAACTCCTGGCCAGATTGTAGCCTCTCCCGGTCGCAAGCGTGACCGAACTGAACAACCGCCGCAGGAACGCCCTCCGCCAACGGCATCCCTGTTTCATCGTGCGTCATCGACAGAACGGGAAGGTGCGGGGAAGGGGTTACTTCGGGTTCAGCATCTTCTTCGCCTTCAACTTCTCAAATGTCCGACCGACCCGGGCCGGGAGCAACACGATGGCCTCGCGAGCTTACGCGATTCGGGTTTCTGGATTGTCCGCGAGGCGTTCGACTTTAACGGGGGCTGTCATTTCGATGTAGTCGGCGGCGGCACCGGTGAACATGCCGGAGATCGGCATGACACCACGCGGGTGGTGGCTAACGCCGACGGCAATGTGTCTGACAGACGTTTCCTCGGCGATCGTCGGGTCGAAGCCTCGCCAACCGAGGACGGGGAGGTAGACTTCGGTCCAGGCGTGCATGGCGGCCCGTCCCGCTTCAGCGGCGGGGCAATCGAGGTAGCCGCTGACGAATCGTGCCGCAATGCCCAACGATCGAACGGCTTCCATCATCAAGGTGGCCACGTCCCGGCACGAACCGCTACCGAATTGCAATGTTCGGGACGGCGTCTGCACGCCTTTGGCTTCGCGACGCTGATAGCGAATCGTCCGGTGAATCATCGAGCACAACGTGTTGAGCATCGTCTCGGCATCGGTCGCGGTGCCGACCTCGGGAAATTGCTGAAGCCAATTGCGGATGGCGGACGCGTCGGCGGGGTAGGACAACGACCGATACGCGGCGACGACCGGTAGTTCGAGCGCGTCGTAGAGGACCGGGATCGGAATTCGCCACGGCTCCCACGGGTCTTGTCGCGGAAACGGGAGCGACCGCCGCAGGGTCACCAAGCTTCGCACCTCGAGACGGTCGGCTTGTTCGACGAAATCGACGATCACTACCGAGTTGTTGAACACATCCCGCGCCCAGACGAGGCGATGGGCGGGCGTGATCGAGAGCGTCATGGTCTCGACGAACAGGTCGTGACTTTCCCGCGGCCGGAGGACCAGCCGATGCCGGCCAAACGAGACGGGGCGGTGGTACGTATAGATCGTTCCGTGTTCAATCCGTTGCCGCGCCATAGTTCGATTCCAGTGAAATACCCCGGCGAAGGAGATGTTTTCTCGCCAAAGGCGTGAAAGTCTGACCCGGAACAAGCTGGCAATCGACTTTCATGGCCGTGCCTTGCACCTGCCCGAAGATGCTCGCAACTGCGGAGTCGGATGCATCCCGGCTGACGCCGATGCGGACAAGGCCATTGAGAGGCGCCAAACGTGTGGCATCGAAAACGATCCATCGGCCTCCGAGGTGACACTCGAAGATCGCGTGAAAATCGGGAGGATCGAGTTGGTAGGCGTAAGCCGATACATACCGCGAGGGAATATTGAGTGCACGACACAGCGCAATTCCCAGATGGGCAAAATCGCGGCACACGCCCGTTCGCTGCGTGACCGTATCATAGGCCGACGTCACCGAATTAGTGCTGCCGGGAACGTACTCGACGTTGTTGTGAATCCAGTCGACGATGGCATTGACCTTGTCGTAAGGCTTCGCAATCTTGCCAAACAAATCCCACGCCAATCGGCCCAGGCGGTCGGACTGGCAGTATCGGCTGGGGAAAAGAAATGGAATTGCGGACGGATCGAGTTCGCCGATCGTCGTGAGGTCCATTTTGTCTGCCGGAATGACATCGAGCGCACATTCGACGGTGGCGGCATAATCGATGACGAGCCGTTTCTCGTCGCCGGTCTCCAATCTCACGAAGCGGTTCGTGCCGTTGTCCAGGAGAAACTCTTCCGTTTTCACGCTCGGCGTGACCGCGAAACTCTCTTCGAGAATCGTCTGCCCGAAGTTTCCTTGGGCGTGAATGTTGAGAATCAAGCTCGACGGAAACTTGACAGTGTATTCCAGGTGCGACGAAACATAAAATTGCTTGGGGGGTCACTCGGTGGTGTGGGCGAAACTTCGTGGGGCAATGAGCTACGTCCAATCAAGCTCGGTCGACTACAGCATTCACGACTCG
>JBBQCQ010000159.1:0-7589 GCA_038318835.1 Gemmatales bacterium
GCTGCGGCCCTGAAGGTGCTGGACAACGGACAGGGGGCGGTCGGCGATATTGCCGCCCTCCGCCTCGCGCGGGCAGAGTTGTACCTCCGCGACCCGGCCCAGCTTCGCCCCGTCGCGAACCTCGAAACGCAGATCGATTCGTGGACCGAGGAAGAACAAACGCGACTGCTGCACGGCCTGATCGAACTGTGCGACCGCCAGGGCGACGCACCCACCCTGATCCGACTGTACAAGAAGATGGTCGCCCGCCGCCCACTCGACGCGACGGCCTGGCTGACGCTCTGCCGCCGCGGGTGGGCCATCGGCGACGAGGCAACCGCGACCGAGGCAGCCGCCGCGATTCAGAAACTCGAAGCGAAGCCAGCCGAGGCCGAGGCCCTGTGCACGAGTTGGCGAGAGTTAGCGAAAGGCGCGACCACGCTCTCGGCCCGCAAGTCGTTCGGTGAGAAGCCGAACCGTGCCGACGCATGTCTGGCCGTCGCCCGCCAGTGCGAGCGGGAGGCGCAACCGGCCCAGGCCGCCACCCTGTACGGTCGGGCCGTGCGACTCGAACCGTTGCAACTGGAGCCGGCGAAGGCTTACCTCTCGCACCTCGCCCGCACCGGCGGGGGAGCCGAGCTGACGCGCTACATCGGCCAACTGACGACCGACCCGCGGTGGGCCGGCGAACCGTTCCGCCGCGTCGTCCACGCGGTCGCGCTCTCGCTCACCGAAACGAAGGCCGTGGACCGCCTCTTACTCGCGTGCCGCCCATCCCTCGAGCGACAGCCCGGCGGCCTCGGTTGGATGGCCGACGTGTATACGAAACTGAAGCGGCCGCAGGACGCCCTCTCGCTCTGCCAACGTGCCGTGGCCGTCGCGAGTGCGACGCCGGACGACTGGTTGCGGTACGCGATCCGCACGGCCGAAGCCTCCGGCCGTGATGCGGGCGTGGCCGTAGTGTTGACGGCGAAGGCGAAACTGCCGCCCCCCGCGTTCGCGAACCTGGCCACGGCCTTCACCGAGTCTCGCGTCGGCAAGGGGGCGGTATTCGCCACCGAAACGCCGGCCGAGATTCGCACCTTCGCCGAGTCGCGGCTGTCGATCCTGCTGGCTCAGTTGGATCGGGCCGAGGCGGTCAAGTTGCTGGAACAGTTTCTTGCCAGGGATTCCCTGCCGACCGCCGACGCGGCGTGGGGCCGTCGCACGCTGGCGATGCTGCTCACCGTCCGCGGCGAGCCGAGCGACCGCAAGCGGGCGTTCGAGCTGCTCGTGCAAGACGTGGGCGAAACGGTTGAAGACCGGCGGGCCACCGTCAGCGTTCTCGCCTCGCTCTACCGCTTCCTCGATGGTGCAGATCGCTCGGCCGTGATCGCGAAAGCGGTCGCGATTCTCGAAGAGATGACCAAGGCCGACAAGCCGAACACCCGCGACCTATATATTCTGGGCCAACTGTACCGGGCGGCGGGGCAGACCGCCGACGCGGTCGGCACCGTGCAGAAGCTACTGAACACCAGCCCGGACAACGTGGAGTATCTCCTGGCCGCTCTGGGCATCCTGAACGACGCCCAACAGCGAGGCGCGGCGCGGCCGTTCGCCGATCGCTTACTGATCGTGGCCCCGAACGACTTCCGCGTGGTCGCGGCTCTCGCCCGGTTCGAGTGCCAGTGCGGTGCGACCGACCGGGCCATCGCCCTGGCCGAGCGATACGAGGGCACAGCCGATACCGCCGCCGGCGAACAGACGCGCAAGTCGGCCCATGCGGCGGCGCTCCTGGACGACTGCTCGCGGTTGCCGGAGGTAGCGAAGACCCCGGCGGCGGTCAAACTGGTAGACGTGGCCGTAGCAAAGTTCGAGACGATCCTGCACGCCCGCCCCGACCTGCTCGTCGATGTGGCCGGCACGCTCGCGGCCAACGGCCGGTTGCCCGCCGCCTTCGCGGCCATCGAGCGTTCGGCCAAACTCGTGCCGGTGCGCTATCGTGCCCTCGCCAGCGTGGCGGCCTTCCGCACGGCCGGCGTCGGCGAACCGCAGAAAGCCCAACTACGGGCCTGGCTGGATGCCGCCATCGAGCAGGAGCCGGCGTCGCTGCCGCTCCGATTAGCCGAGGCCGAATACCGGACGCTGACGAACGACCTGCCGGAGGCCGCGAAAATCTACGAGAGCATACTGGCCCGCGACCCGCGGAACGGGGTCGCCCTGAACAACCTGGCCTGGATTCTCGCCCCGAAGCCGGAAGCCGCCGCCCGAGCACAAACGCTCCTCGACCGGGCGGCGACAGAATCGGGACTGACGGGCGAACTGCTCGATACGCGATCGCGGATTCGGATCGCGACGGGGCAGTACGCCCTCGCGGAACAGGACGCGGCCGAGGCACTGAAGCAGGAAAAAACGCCCCTGCGGTACTTCCATTTGGCCCTCGCCCAGCGGGAACAAGAGCCGGCCAAAGGGGCGGCGGCCTACCGTGAGGCGAAGAAGCGGGGGCTGGATGAAAAGAATGTTCACCCGCTGGACCGACAATTGCTGCAAAAATTCGAGCGACCCCAGTGACGCGGGTCCGATAATGAGCCGAACCCCGGCCGCGGAGCCGAGCCGATGTCGACCATGAAGGTCCTCCGGACAGCGAAACCCCCGATGACGCCCCCCGATGACCCGGTTAAGCGCTACCACGCTCTGCTCGGGCAGGGTACCCTCGCGGCCGATTCGTGGGGGGTGCTCTCGGAGGAACTCAAGCAGCACAACCTGTACTTCGGCTCCCGTCCGCTGTGCAACGTCCTGCGGCCGCGGTTTTTGACGGCCGACCAGCAGCGCATTCTGGACTCGCGTTCGACCATCCTGGCCGGCGCACTGCGACGGATGCAAGATGTGGCCATTAACGAGCCGAACATCCGCCGGCGGTTCCGTCTGCACGATTGGGAAGAAGAACTCCTCGACATCCAGGCCCGTTTCAACCACCCCTGCCCCATCACGCGGTTCGATGGGTTCTTCGCCGACGATGGTCGTTTACGATTCACCGAGATCAACGCGCAGTCACCGGCCGGGGCCGGGTTCGCCGACGCCATGACGAACGCTTTCCGCAAAATGCCGGTCATGGAGGCGTTCGCGAAGGAATATCCGGCCGTCAGCCTGCCCACACGGGCTGGCGCATTGGCGTCGCTGCTCAGTTCGTACCGCGACTGGGCGGGCAACTCGCACGAACCGCCGCGGCTGGCCATCGTCGATTGGGACGAAGTGCCGACGCGGGCCGATTTCGTCCTGCTGCAAGAACACTTCCGCGAGGTCGGCTACCCGACTCGCATCCTCTCGCCGCACGATCTCGAATTCGACGGCCGACACCTCTCCGCCCACGGCGAACCGATCACCCTTGTCTACCGCCGCGTGCTCATGGTGGAACTCATCAGCCAGTGCGGCATGAACCACCCGCTCATCCAGGCATCGCGGGCCGGGGCCGTGTGCGTGGTGAATCCGATCTCGTGCCGCCTGCCCGGCAAGAAGGCGAGCTTCGCGTTCCTGAGCGACGAGGAGAACGCCGACTGGTTCACGCCGGTACAACGCTCTGCCGTCCTGGAGAGCATTCCGTGGACGCGGATGGTGGAAGAACGCAAGACCATGTACGCTGGGCAGACGATCGACCTGATCCCGTTCATCGCCAAACACAAGGATCGGCTGGTGCTGAAGCCGAACGACAACTACGGCGGGCGGGCGGTCGTCCTCGGCTGGATGGTCGACGTGGCCACCTGGGAAGCGGCCGTGACGACCGCCCTGAACGCTCCCTACGTCGTGCAGGAGCGGATCCAACTGCCGACGGAAATCTTCCCCTCCTGGGAGAACGACATGCTCCTGTTCGCCCCGCGCTGGCTGGACACCTGCCCGTTCATGGGGTCTGACGACACGGCTTTCGGGTGTCTGACGCGGCTTTCGACGCTACCATTAGTGAATGTCACCGCGGGCGGCGGGGCGATGGTCCCGACGATGATCTTCCCGCCGCCGCCGACACCCTGAGTCGCGCCATGATTCCCACATTCGACCGCTCCGGCATTCAATTTCAGTACCCCGCCAACTGGACCCTCGACCTCGAAGAAGACGGCGCCAGTTGGACCGCCACCGTGCAAAGTGGCGAGTTGGCCTTCCTCCTCGTCAGCTTCCGCCCGGACGCCGCCGACCCGTCGGAACTAGCCGACGAAGCCCTCGTGGCGATTCGCGAAGAATACAAGGAACTGGACGCCGAGAACGCGATCGAGTTGTTCAACGGCCGACCCGCGATTGGGCACAACATCGACTTCCTGACCGTGGACATGGCCATCACCTGTCGCACGCGGGCCTTCGACACGCCAGGCGGGCCGACGCTGGTGCTGTGCCAGTTCAGCGAGTTCGACCGCGAGAAGAACGAACCCGTCCTCGACGCCATCTGCGCGTCGATGCGTTTCCCCTCCGACTGAGTGCCGCGATGCCCGCCGACCCGTTCGCCGACAAACGGCAGCAGATGCGCGATGAGTTCTTCGACAAGCTCTTCCTCCTCGGCGGCTGGCTCGGTGGCACCGACAGTTACAAGCGGACGATGTGGCAAGCCGTACCGGATGTGGCCCTCGCCCCGGCCGGATACTCGCTGACGTTCCGCCGGGCGTTGCCGGAACCGGGGGCCGACGGGCAACTCATCATGGCGGGCCACGAGGCGATGCTGGCCCAGTGGTTCCGCAAGCCGCTGAAGCGGGCCGATATCGAACTGGCTCGCCGCTGGTATGCCGACCACTCGCAGACAAAGGCGTTCCCCGTCGAGTTATGGGATTCACTTCTGGACCAACCCGGTGACGAGTTCCCGCTGCCGGTGGACGTGTGGGGCTTCCCCGGTGGGCAGACGTTCCGGGTTGGCGTGCCGTGTCTGGCGTTCGAGGGGCCGGGCGGCTTCGTGTCGTATCTGGAACCGGCCATGTGCCGTTATTTCGCCCCGGTCATTCAGGCGACGAAGGGCCGGCTGATGAAACTGGCCACACCGCGGGACGCTGAGTTCGGCCTGCGGTCGGCCCCGGTCGAGGTGTGCAACCTCATTCTGCTGCTGGCCCGATACGTCGGCGGCGGCGGCAAACTCACGTCCAACGACACCGCCGAATTCCTGTACCCCGAACTGTTCCAGTCGATCGGCACCATCGGCCACGAGATGATGTGCGCCGGGCAGACCTTCGACCGCTCGCTCGCCGAGGCCGAGTACGAGATGATGGACCGCTTCGTATCGCGGATGGGCACGGCCTCGCTCCTGTGCGACCTCGTGGATGCCGAGAGTGTCGGGTTACAAAACGCCTTGCGGGTGATCCGCTCGCACCCGGAAACCGACCGCGTCGGCATTCGCGTCGATAGCGGCGACATCGCCGGGCAGTGCGTGCTGTACTTCGAGCAGATGCAGAAGGCCGGTGTCCGCCCGCGGCTGATCGTCTTCGAGGACGAAGTCTCACCCGAGGCGGTCCGCACCGTCTATGACACGTTCCGCGAGCGCACCGGCATCGAGCCGACGATGCTCTTTCCCGGCGCGGGCGGCTACTGGTGGAAGCTCGTTCACCGCGACACAGTCTCGGCCGCGTTCAAACGCACGGCCACCGGCGACCACCCGAATACGAAGTTCAGCAACTCGCCGGGCAAGGAAAGCCTCGCCGGCTACCTGCGCGTGTACGGCGTCGGCGAAACTCTCGTCGTCGCGGATCGCTCGGAGAGCATTGCCGGCGAGCCGCTGTTCGTGAAACTCGTCGATCAGGGCCGGATCGTCTACCGCGAGTCGTTCGAGGAGCAGGCCGCACGGGCCGACCGCACCTGGGGCCGCTTCACGCGGGTCGAACTATCGCCGGCCGTCGGCGAGAATATGCGGAAGTTCCGAGCGATGCGGGAACGAGAAGTCGCGGCGGTCCGCGAGCGGATGCTGTAAGATGCCCGTGGAGGTGCGACATGACGAACGCCTACATCTCCGAGAAGCACGGGAAGGATGGGACGACTGATGCGACTCGATCATTGTGGGCGAGTGGGGGGCGTAAGCCCCCGGATTCTTGTCCTTGCGATTCGAGAATCAGGGGGCTTACGCCCCCCGCTCGCCTTTGCGGACAGGTGTGAAGACGCATCTTTGTTCGTACTCATCTGACGGAACGCCCCATGACCCCATCTTTCCTTCGCGTGGCGGCCGGTGTGCCGCAACTGCGGGTGGCCGATCCGAAGTTCAACGCGGAACGCACCCTCGACCTGCTTCGCGAGGCCGAAGACCGGCAGGTGCGGCTGATCGTCTTCCCCGAATGCGGCCTCACCGGCTACACCTGCGGCGATCTGTTCCATCAACCGACGCTCCTCGATGCGACGGAGGCAGCCCTCGAAACGCTGCTATCGGCCGCCGACCTGTGCTACAGCGGCATCGGCGTGGTCGGCCTGCCGGTCGCTCGCGACGGCATGTTGTTCAACTGTGCGGCCGTGTTCCGCAGCGGAAAATTGCTCGGCGTGGTGCCGAAGAGCTACCTGCCGAACTACAAGGAGTTCTACGACGCCCGATACTTCGCCCCGGCCCGCAACGCCCTGTCGAACACGATCCGCCTCGCCGGGCAGTCTGTTCTGTTCGGCACCGATGTCCTCTTCGAGAGTGAGACCGACGCGGGGTTCGTTCTGGGTGTGGAGATTTGCGAAGACTTGTGGATGCCCGTTAGCCCGAGTTCGCTCCAGACGGTGAACGGGGCCACGGTGCTAGTCAACCTGTCGGCCAGCAATGAGACGATCGGCAAGTCGTGGTACCGGCGGCAACTCGTCGCGAACCAGTCGAGTAAGTGCCTGGCTGGATACGTCTACACGTCGAGCGGCGTCTGCGAATCGACGACCGACCTGGTCTTCGGCGGGCACGCGATGATCGGCGAACTCGGTAACATTCTGGCCGAGTCGAAGCGGTTCCAACGGACGAACACGCTGACCGTCGCCGACCTGGATTTACAGAGGATCGAACACGACCGCATGATCGGCAACAGTGCCAACGACCTGCACGCCGACCCCGGCCTGCGACGACCCTACCGCCGGGTGAAGTTCCAGACCCCGCCGACCGAGAAGTCGGACACGCTCGAACGGTTCATCGACCCGCACCCGTTCGTGCCGTCGGACCCGTTCACACTGCGGGATCGCTGCGAGGAAATCTTCCTCACGCAGGTCGCCGGCCTCGCGAAGCGCCTGGAGCACATCGGCAAGCCGGCCGTCAGCATCGGAGTATCTGGCGGCCTCGATTCGACGCTCGCGCTGCTCGTGTTGTGCAAGACGTTCGACCTGATCGGCGTACCCCGCGAGAAAATCCAGGCGATGACGATGCCCGGATTCGGTACGACCCCCCGCACGAAGGGGAACGCTCACATCCTCATGAAGTCGCTCGGCCTGACTGCACGCGAAGTCGATATCCGCGAACTCTGCTTCGACGAAATGAAAGCCCTCGGCCACGCGCCGTTCGGTATCCCGCTCGAACACGAAACGCTCGACACCCTGACCAGCAAGCTGCGGACCCTGCACGACGACGCCCGACACGACTTGACCTTCGAGAACGTGCAGGCCCGCGTGCGGACGAGCCTGCTAATGAACACCGCGTTCGTCATCGGCACCGGCGACCTGTC
>JBBQCQ010000160.1:0-7537 GCA_038318835.1 Gemmatales bacterium
GGGCGAAGTGCCACAGAGATGGTCGTCGCTATAGACTACGGCATCTCTATCCTCCCCAATCCGCCAACATTGCCGAAGAGTGGGGGAATCTTGAGGCATTCCCTCCCTTCGGCGGATTCGGTCCGTTGGTGACGTTGCACATTCCTCATAAAATGTCACTTCAGTCACACACGAGGGCGAGAATGCGGCGGGATGTGCGTGGGAGGATCGTTCTGATTACCGGGGCATCGCGCGGCATCGGCCGGCGGGTGGCCGAACGCCTCGCACGGCGGGGCGCAAGGCTCGCTCTCACTTCGCGTTCGGTCGTCGAACTGGAATCGCTAAAAGCCGAACTGGCCGGTACGGACGTGGACGTTTTCCCATGCGACCTGACCGACCCGGCCGCCCGCACCAAACTCGTCGCCGATGTGGTGACCCGGTTTGGCGGGCTAGACTTGCTCATGAACTGTGCCGGCGTCTGCAGCTTCGGCGAATTCGCGACGAGTACCGAGGCGATCAACCGACAGGTACTGGAGATCAACTTCTTCGCGCCGATCGAACTCGTGCGATTGTGCGTGCCGTACCTGACCAAGAGTGCCGACGACGGCTACCCGGCGGCTGTGCTGAACCTCGCGAGCCTCTGCGGGCGGTGTGGCATCCCGAGTTTGTCGGAACATTGTGCCAGCAAGCACGCCTTCGTCGGCATGACGGAAGCCTGGCGCGGCGAGTTCGCCCGCTTCGGCATCGACGTGCTGCTCGTGCTGCCGGGGCTGGTCCGCAGCGACGACCTGAACCGCCACCTGCTCCGCAACGAGGGGCGGATTTACCTCGACTTCGAGAACGCGCAACCGCCGGACGAGGTCGCCGACGCGGTCGTGCAAAGCCTGGAGCGCAACACCCGCGAGAAGGCCGTCGGCAACGTCTCGTGGGGCGTGTGGATGGGCAAACGCGTCTTCCCACGGGCCGTGCGGTGGTTCATGCGGCGAAAGGTGTTTAAGTTTCAGAAGAGAAATGGCCACGGATGAACA
Organism: Gemmatales bacterium; assembly: GCA_038318835.1. GTDB lineage: Bacteria > Planctomycetota > Planctomycetia > Gemmatales > Gemmataceae > Limnoglobus. The sequence goes on from JBBQCQ010000160.1 coordinate 1,008, forward strand.
CGGATCAGAAATGAAATCAGGATTTGATTTTCATCTGTGTTCATCCGTGTTCATCTGTGGCTAAATTCTGGGGTTTTCTGAATGTGCGGTATCGCGGGAATGATCGACCTCTCCGGCCAGCGGCCTGCTCCGCGCGGCATTGTGCCGGCCATGGCGAAGGCGATCTACCACCGCGGGCCGGATGAAGATGGCTTCCTCGACCGCGACGGATTGCACCTCGCAAACACTCGTCTCAGCATCGTCGGTCTCGCCGACGGCCGGCAACCGATCAGCAACGAAGACGGCAGCGTGTGGACCGTCTTCAACGGTGAGTTCTTCGACTACCCGGAGAAGCGGCGGGCGCTCGAAGGCAAGGGGCACCAGTTCCGCACGCACACCGACACCGAGATTCTGCCGCACCTGTGGGAAGACCACCGCGAGAAGCTCTTCGATCACCTGAAGGGCCAATACGCCGTCTGCGTGTGGGACTCGAAGACGAACGAAGTCGTCCTCGGCCGCGACCGCACCGGCATCTGCCCGCTGTTCTACACGACGGTGAAGCACGACGGCACGGACTGGCTGCTTTTCGCCTCAGAAATCAAAGCGATCCTCGCCAGCCGCCTCGTGACCGCGAAGCCCGACCTGCGCGGGCTGAACCACATCTTCACGTTCTTCGCTATGCCCGGACCGATGACGGTCTTCGAGGGCATCCAGGTCTTGTTGCCGGGCCGGTACCTGCACTTGAAGCTCGGCCAAACTTCGGTCGCGGAAGCGACGAAACAACGCATTTACTGGCAAGTCAACTATCCCGACTGGGGGCAGGAAGACTACGGCCGCGACGAGAAGAAGACCATCGACGCCTTCGAGGATGTGCTGCTGGCGGCCGTGCAACGGCGGTTGCGGGCCGACGTACCGGTGGTGTCGTACCTCAGCGGTGGCGTCGATTCGTCGCTGGTCGTGGCGATGGCGAATAAAGCCCTTGGCCGGCCGATCCCCACATTTACGATCTCGGTGACGAGCAAAGAACTGAACGAAGAGACGGAAGCCCTGCAAGTGGCAAAGGCTCTCGGCTGTGAGCCGATCGTGGTGCCGTGCGGCCCCACGGAACTCCGAGCCGACTACCCGGAGCTCATCACGGCGGCCGAGTGCCCGGTCATCGACACGTCGTGCCTGGGCCTCATGCACCTCGCCCGCACGGTCCACCAGAATGGCTTCAAAGTCGCCCTCACCGGCGAAGGGGCCGATGAGTGGATGGCTGGGTACTCGTGGTTCAAGATCAACAAGATGCTCGGCTACACCAACATCATCCCTGGCCTTGCCGTGCGGTTGCGACGACTGGGCGCACGGTTGGCCGGGCAGCCGATGTTCCCGATGGAGCAAATCCGCCGCACGCACGCCGTGACCGGCGGGCACAACGGCTGGATCGACTGTTACGGCCTGATGAGCCTGAATAAAATTCGCTTCTTCGGCGGCGAACTCCGCGACAAGATGTTGAACCACTCGGCCTTCGAGGACCTGGAATTGTCGGCTGACCTACACCGTTGGCACCCGTTCAACCGCGAGATGTCTCTCGGTGCCCGCATCATGCTCCCCGGCCACCTGATGGCCTCGAAGGGGGACCGCGTGGCCATGCACTCGTCGGTCGAGGCCCGCTACCCGTTCCTGGACGAAGACGTGCTCGACTTCCTGGCAACGCTACACCCCCGCTGGAAACTCCGCCGGCTGACGGACAAGTACATCGAGCGAAAGGTGGCCGAGAAGTGGCTACCCCCCGAGGTGGCGTGGCGAAAGAAGCACATGTTCCGTGCGCCGATGGACAGCTTCGCGACCGGCCAGGAGCCATGGATCAAGCAGGTGATGAGCCGAGAATCGATGGCGAAGACGGGGTACTTCGACTACGATGCCGTCCATCGCGAGACGGCAAAGCTCGCGACCATGAAACGCGGCTTCGCCCGCACCGGCCTGGAGATGGGCCTGACCGCGGTGACGGCAACGCAGTTGTGGCACCATCTGTATATCAGCGGGAATCTCTGTGATTTGCCGCGAGTCGTCGTTTAGCTGCGATGCGAAGGCTTTGCGGAGCGGAGCACGGAGGCAGGACGCACCCGAGGAACCATGAACTTCTCCCTACAAACCCTCTGGCACGAAAAAGCCCGCTACTCGGCAGGTGTGGGGGCTGTCGCGTTCTCCGCCGTACTCATGGCGTTGCAGTTCGGGTTATTGTTGGGATTGTTCACGATCAGTTCCATCCCGCTCGACCACACCGACCCGACGATCGTCTGGGTTGGCTCGAAGGGGGTCGAGGCCGTTGACCTGGGGCAGCCGATCCCGATCAGTTACCTCGGCCGCATCGGCGAACACGAGGGCGTGCTCCCGCCGGAACCGTACATCGCGAACTTCGCGAACTTCCAGAAGCCCGACGGCGGCACCGACCTGTGCTTCCTGCTCGGCCACTTCGGTAGTGCCGGCGTGCCAGACGTGCTGACACCGGAACAGCGGATCGCCCTGACGGAACCGTTCGCCATCGTCATGGACGAATCCGACATGAAGCGGATGGGGATGACAAAGGTCAACCAGACGGCCAAGATCAATGGGAAGGAAGTCCGCCTCGTGGGTAGTGTGAAGGGACTGAAAAGTCTCGCGGCCCCGTGGGTGATTTGCTCGCACTACACGGCCGTGGAACTCATGGGCGCACTCCTGCCGCCGGACCACACGAAGTATCTGCTGGCGAAGTGCGACACGCCGGAACGGGCGACCGATTTGGCGGAACGCCTTCAGGCGGAATACCCGGACATGGCCGTACGCACGTCGGAAGACTTCTCGACGAGCACACGGAAGTACTGGCTTTTCCGCACGAAGGCCGGCATCGCCATCGGGTATGCCGCCCTGCTCGGGTTGCTCGTCGGTGGCGCCGTAACAGTTCAGACCCTGTACGCCGCGACGATCGCGAGCGCGAAGGAGTACGCCACGCTATTCGCCCTCGGCATCCCCCGGTGGCGGGTGTATGTGACGGTCTTGCTCCAGGCGTTCTGGATCGGTATCTTCGGCATTATCCTCGCATACCCCGTCGTCCTCCTTCTCGCCGCCGGCGCGCGGGCAGCCGGGACGCAGGTGATCCTTCGCTGGGAGGTCACAGCCGGGACGGCCGTCGTGACGATGGTCATGGCCATGCTGGCCGGGCTGGTGGCTCTGCGGAGCGTGCGAGCCATCGAGCCGATTAGTTTGCTGAGGTAGTCGAATGGCCGCCGCCGAACACCTGCCGAGCTTGCGAGCGGTTCACCTGCTCAAGACGTTCGGCGACGGCGCGTCCCAGCGGGCGGCCCTTCGGAAAGTATCGCTCAGCCTCTTTCCCGGCCAACTCGCCCTGCTCATGGGGCCAAGCGGCAGCGGCAAATCGACGCTCCTGGCGATTCTGTCGGGCCTGTTGCACCCGGACGGCGGGCAGGTGCTCACGCGGCCGACCGGGGAGACGAGCTTCATCGACATCTGGAGCATCTCGGCTGCCGCCCGCGACGAGTTCCGCCGAAAGCATACCGGGTTTATCTTCCAGGGATACAATCTCTTCCCCGCCCTGACGGCGAGCCAGCAGTTGGAAATCGTCCTCAAGTGGGGGAACAATCTCAGTGCGGGCGAAGCCAAACGGCAGGCGGAGGAAATGCTCGACCGCCTGGGGCTGTTGAACCAGCGGCACAAGAAGCCGGCCGCCATGTCCGGCGGCGAGAAGCAGCGGGTGGCTATCGGTCGCGCGCTCGTGAAGAACCCGACGTTCCTATTCGCCGACGAACCGACGAGCGCGCTCGACTGGGAGAACGGGCAGTCGGTCATTCAACTGCTCCGCGACGCGGCCCACAGTCGGGGGGCGACGATCTTCGTCGTCTCGCACGACGCACGGATGTTGCCCTTTGTGGACGTGTGCTTCCACCTGGACGACGGGAACCTGGAAGAACACGAAATCCCGCTGGTGGTCGCCGGTGAGTGAGGTGCCCATGCGACGAATCAAACTCCTGCCCTACGCTATCGGCGGTTGCCTGATCGTTGGCACCCTCGTTGGTGCCAACCGCCTCTCCAACGGCAGCGGGGCCACCACGCCTGGGGCCGGCGGCAACCCGCCGGCAGCGGCCCAGAACGCCGACGGGCTAGTGGCCAAGGGCAAGGTCGTTACCGAGTACGAACTGATGCCCATCCACCTGCCGACCCACCTGGCAGCCGGGAAGGTGCAGACAATCCACGTGAAGAACGCCCAGGCGGTGAAGAAGGGCGACCCCCTCATCAAGTTCGACGATGGCCTCCTGCCCCACGACTTGAAGACCGCACAAAGCCAGTTGCAGTACGCCCTCCAGAAGCACCTCGAAGCGTTGAAGGGGATAGAGCAGCACAAGATACTCTTGGAAATGTCCGACCTCGCGATCGCAAACGCCGAGCAATCGCTGACGCTCGCCAAGGAACTCCAGGCGGCCGTCCGCAAGAAACTCGACATTCAGTTCCGCCGCCTGGAGGGCGTGCCGAATGTCGAGAAGGCCATCCGCGACGAGCCAGAGTACCTGAAGGCCGAGGCCACCGTGCAGGCGGCGGATTACCAACTGAAGCAGGAGCAGAAGAAGAAAGCACAACTCGAGGCGTCGCCGGTGACGGAGTTGGTCAACCAGGCCGCCGCTCAGGCGAACGTTGCCCAATCGGCCGTGGACAAGGCGAAAGACGCGCTCGCCAACAACGAGATGAAAGCCGAGATCGCCGGCACCATCGAGCGCCTCGCAGCGACGCCCGGCCAGGTTGTCTACCCACAGTCGCCACCGCTGTTCTACCTCGTGCCCGAAGGCCCGCGGTTCGTGACGGCCGAGATCGCCCCGGATTTCGCGTACAAGATTCGCGACAAGGACGGCAGCAAGGTCATCATCTCCGACGACACAAACCCTGGCCTGACCTATGAGGGCAACGTGGATCAGGTCGGCACTGCGTTCCTGCCGAAGTCTGGCGGCATCGACCTGCTGAGCGGCAAGGCGACCTATGTGCTCGAAGTCCGCATCCGCGTGACCGACGCGGCCCCCGCCGGTAAGCCGCCCCTGCGCGTCAATCAGCCCGTCCGCGTGACCTTCCCGTGATCCCGCTCGCGGGGACGCACTCGGCCACGGCGTCCTTCCGGTTCTGCCGCGACCTGGTTCGACAATCTCGAAGTAACTTCGCGCTCGCGTTCCGCTTGCTGCCCGTGTCCGAACGCCGGGCGATGGAGGCGATCTACGCCTTCATGCGCGTCACCGACGACATCTCCGACGAACCCGGCGACGGCACAGAAAAGCGAGCAAAGCTATCGGCGTGGCGGGAGTCGCTCGCGGCGGCCCTAGTCGGCCACGACGCCCACCCCCTTCACCCCGCGTTGCGGCAGACGGTCGTCGCTTACGGGGTCGATCCGAAGTATCTGTTTGAAGTCATCGACGGCGTCGCGGCCGATCTGGACCCCGTGGGGTTCGCGACCTTCGACGAACTCTATCCCTACTGCTTCCGCGTCGCGTCGGCCGTCGGCCTGGCGTGCCTGCCCGTCTGGGGCTGTCGCGACCCGCGGGCGGCCGTTCCCGGCGAGGCGGCCGGCATCGCCTTCCAACTCACGAACGTTCTCCGCGACCTGAGCGAAGACCTCCGCCTCGGCCGCGTCTATTTGCCCCGCGAGGAGTGGGAGCGGTTCGCGTGCCCGCCGGAAACGTGGGCGGCTCGCGGCCCGAATTTCGCCGCGATGATGGGCTGGCAAATCGACCGGGCGAAACAATATTACACCGCGGCCGAGGCGCTGAACAAATTTCTGCCGCCGCCCGGCCGTGCGATCTACCGCGTAATGTTTCGCACCTATCGCGCACTGTTGGCCGAGATTGAGATTCGCGGCGGGGACGTGTTCGGGGATCGCGTGAGAGTGCCGCGGCGGAAGAAAGCGATGATCTTCGCGGCCGCATGGCCGGTAAAGTGGGGCTGGTGGTGAAAGTCAGCGGTTCAGCAGGCCGAACATTAACCCGACGACGAACGATACCCCGACCGCCCCAACCACGACCCACAGTGCCCATGCCGGCAGAGCGACGGCAGCGTCGGGCTTCACTTCCTCGGACATCTCCACGGAGTCGTGCCCCGGTTCCACCCAGAGTTCGTCGGTCGAAAGCTCGTGCTCGTCGCTCTCCCGCACGTCTGGATGGACCCCGACCGGAGTCGCCCACTGCCGCAGAATCTCCGCAACGTGGACGGCCGACGCGAACCGCTCGGCGGGGTCTTTCGCCATTAGCTTCGACACGACGGCCGCGAGTTCGACCGGCAGGCCAGGAGCGAGCGAGCGAATCGGCGGCGGAGAGTCGTTGCGGTGCCAGCGGATCTTTTGCAGGGCCGTGCCGCCGGGGAACGGCGGGCAGCCCGACAGCGCGAAGTACATCGACGCCCCAAGGGCGTATAGGTCCGACCGGGGCGAAACGTCGGTCGCGTCGGTCGCCTGCTCCGGGGCGATGTAATCCATCGACCCGAGGATGTACCCCCGTCCGCCGATCAGCGACGGGTCGCGGGGGAGTTCATCGCCGATGTGC
>JBBQCQ010000161.1:0-7529 GCA_038318835.1 Gemmatales bacterium
CGCCACCAGAAGCACGCGGCCATCACGGCGATGTAGAAGCTCGCGAAGCCCCACGCCACATAGACGCTGCCGTCGAAGTACACCACCAGGAACGTCGGCACGACCATGCACGGCCACGCGAGGGCGAACGTCAACAGCGACACGAACCGCGTGTCGCCGGCCCCGCGGAGGGCGAACGAGTAGGTGACGTTGAACGTGTCCGCCAGCGAGTACGCGGCCACGCACAAAAGCAGCGTCGGCACGAGTGCGGCCACCGCCGGCCACCCGGCCGCCTGTTCGGTGCCCGGCGTCGGCTCGAACGGGGCCATCAATAGTTGTGGGAACAGCACATACACTGCGGCCGTCACCACGGAATACCCGAACGCCCAGCGCATGCCGAGGATGGTGGACCGCTCCGCGAGGTCGGGCCGATTCTCGCCGAGCCGCTGGCCGACGAGGATGGCGATGGCTTGCCCCATGCCCATCATCGGCAGGAAGCCGAAGAGGTTCAGCGTGAACGTCAGGCTCGTCGCCGTCTGTTCCGCCGGGCCGAGCCGACCGACGAACAGCGTGAAGAGCGTGAACGAGATCGCGTCAAGCGCCCACTGCAAGCCGGCCGGCCCGCCGAACTTCAGCAGCCGCACGGAGAGTTCGCGTTCCGGCCGCCAGTTGAGCGTGTCGAACTGCACGCGGTACCGCTTGCGGGCGAAGAGGGCGACCGCGAGGAAAGCCGACGTCCACGCCCCGGCGGCCGTCGCCCACCCGGCCCCGGCGACGCCCATTTCCGGGAAGCCGCCACGGCCGAAGATGAACAGATAGTCCAGCCCGACATTCACCACGGTGCCGACGGCGTTCACGAGTAGCACCGTCCAGCTATCGCCGCGGCCGGAGAAGAACCCGGTGACGGCCGCGACAATTCCCATCGGCATCGCCGCGGCGCAGAGTGTGCGGAAGTACGTGGTTTCCAGCACTTGCATGTGCGGTTCGTGCCCGGCTAGCGCGAACACCCCCGGCGCGAGCGGCCAGAGCAGCCAGAAGAGTGCCCCGGCGGCGAGAGCGAGGTGAATGCCGTGCCAGACGGCCGGCCCGACTCGCCGTGGCCGGTTCGCCCCGGTGTACTGCGCGACAAACGTGGAGGCATACCCGGCCGTGCCCTGAACGAACGCGAACACGAACCAGAACACCATCGCCGCCGGCATCGACGCGCCCATCGCGTCCGGGTGGTACCAACTCAGGAAGACGCGATCGACGGTGAATTGAATCGTCGTGAAGCTGTTGGCCAGAATGAGCGGCAACGCGAGTTTGAGCAGTTCGCGCGATTCCCCCGGTGTCGCCCCCGGCCGCGATTCCTTCGACAAATCCTGTCCCATCCGGAGCAATCCTTCCGTGCGTGTCGCAGCGTGCGACTCAGAGGGGCGATTCGCTCGCGTACTCGGCGAGCGTCGCCGCCGTCGCGGCGGCGATCAATCCCGCTTGCAACTGGTCCGCGTCGGCGCACGCCTTAATGCGTTGCTCCATCTCGGCCGGGATGCCGCCGAACTTACGTTCCAGCACGGCGATCAGCGAGACTCGCAACGCCTCGGTGCGACCCTCGGCCAGTCCGCGGGCGATGCCCTCGGTGCGGCCTTCGGCCAGTCCGCGGGCGATGCCCTCGGTGCGGCCTTCGTTCAAGATCATCTGGTAGAACGACGACTCTTTCATGTAATCGATCCCCTCGAAGAGTGGGCGCATCTCGTTTGTATCATACCGCAGGCCCATCAGCATGAAACACCCGGTCAGGAAACTCTCCTGTCGGCCGAGGCCGACGACCTCACGGCCGACACGTTCGATCAGCGGCCGGACGAGGGCGGGGAGGCGGTCCGCCGCGTCGTCTGTGAGCAGGCCGAGCGGCGCGGTCCCCAGGCCGCCGGCCAGGAGGGCGTCGGCCGATTGCTCCCAGACCCGCACCACGGCATACTCGAAGCGATGATAAACGTGCCCATCGGGCCGCACCCGCGAGACGACGCCCGTGAGGTTCCGCGCGTTCACCTCGGGCCGCAGCAAGATAACCGCCGAGTACACCGGATCGCCGTGCCGGTGCTGAAGCAGGACGTTGTACAGGAGCATTCTGTCGGCCAGGTCGCCGTCCCAGCTCGATTGCACTTCGAGGTGCAACAGCCCTGCCCCCTCGGGCAGGCGGAAAACTTTGTCCGGGGCCGCCTGCACGGTGGACAGGTCGGGGTCGATGGCCACCAGGGGGCCGGCGGGCAGGCCGAACTGCGGGGCCAGCCACACACCCCAATCGGGGGTGAACTCGTCCAGAATCTGCTTCAGGATCGCGTCGAAGGTCTTCGCCACAGTTACTGCTTCAAAAGCCAGATGTTGCGATACTGCACCGGGTGGCCGTGGTCTTGCAGCATGATCGGGCCGGGCTTGCTCGTGTCGCCACCGAGGCCCGACCGCGTGTTGTCCACGTTCACCTTCACGTCGTCGTGAACTTTCACCCCGTTATGATACACCGTCAGGTGAACGGGTTCGGTCTTCTTGCCGTCGGCGAACGTCGGGGCGGTGAACTCGATGTCGTAACTCTGCCAGACCGTCGGGGCTTTGCACACGTTCTTCGCCGGGGCAGCCACCTCGTAGATCGCGGCGCAGTCGTTCTTCTTGCTGTCGATGCCGTAGCTGTCCAGCACCTGCACCTCGTACCGGCCTTGCAGGTAGACGCCGCTGTTGCCACGACCCTGCCCGGCGGCCTGCGTCGGCTCGTAGGGCACGCGGAACTCGACGTGCAGTTTAAAGTGGTCGTCGAACTTCTCCTTCGTGACGATGTCGCCGTGGCCTTTCACGCCTTCCATCGCGCCGCCGGCGACCTTCCACTCGACCGGCTTGCCGTTGGTCTTCGTCCAGTTGTCGGTCGATTTACCGTCGAAGAGCACGACCGCCCCGCTCGGCGGCGGGGTCGATTCGACATCCTTCAAGTCTTCCGGCTTCGCGGCCTTGAACTTCTCGTCGAGTTTCCACTGAGCGGACACGGGAGCGACCACCGCCAGCAAGGCGAGGAGGGAGAGCAGACGCATGGGAAGGTTCCTTCACGAGAGGTCGGGTTGCACGAGCGATTCGAGCCGGCCGTCGGCAGCGAGGATGGCCTCGGCGGCAAGGTAGCCGCTGCGGACGGCCCCTTCCATTGTCGCGGGCCAGCCGGTCTGCGTCCAATCGCCCGCGAGGAACAGCCCCGGCACCGGCGTGGCCTGCGGTGGGCGGAAGGCATCAACCCCGGGCACGGCGCTGAAGGTGGCTGTGTGTTCCGTGACGACCTTCGCTCGCAGCAGTTTCGCGTCCGACGGATAGAGCCGCCGCAGTTCGGCGACGATTTCATCCTGAATCTTCTCCCGCCCCTGCGACTTCAACGGCCGCGACGCGCTGACGACGACCTGCACGTACCCGCCGCCGCGATTGAACACCCACTGCCCGAGACAGTCCACAAGCACAACGTGCGGCAACGGCGTGAGGTCGCGGTCGAACCAGAGGTGAACGCTGGTAATCGGCGACGGCGTGAGCTTGCCGATGCGCGCGAAGAACGGCTGAACGGCGAGTTCTTCGGGAAGTAGATCAAGGACGCGGTCGAAGGGGACGGTCAGAAGGATGCGCTCGCCGCTGAGCGTGGCTCCCTCTCGAAGGGTGAGACCCCAAAGCCCACCCGTCGCCGCGACGGGTGGGGTTCGCACGCACTTCACGCCGCAATTCTCGCGCACCTCGACGGAGTGCGTCTTCAGCAAGCCGCGCAACTCGTCGCCGTATAGTCGCCCCAGCGGCACCGTTGGCAACTGCACTGTGAACCCGTCGCGGTGGCCCATGAAGCCGTCCACGAAGACCTTCCGAGCGTACTTCAGCCCGACGCGCTCGACGGTTTCGTTCAGGGCACTCGTCAGCACCACGCCCCAGAAGCGGTCGATGGTTCGCGCGTTCTGCCGGTGGGCGTGCAGCCACGGCAACAGCGGCGGGTCCGCGTCCGGCGACTCGCGCCGCAGGCACAGTAAGCCCCAGCCGATGCGGAGCTTGTCCGTCGCGCTCAGGTAGTGTGCCCCCGCCAGTGCCCGCCCCAGGTGGAACGGGGCCGGCCACGGGTCGGCCCGGAACAGGCTCACGCGGCGGTCGGGTGTCTGGAACCAGAGGGTGCGTTGCGGTTCGAGGAAGTGCCCGACGCCGAGCATTTCGCAGAGGTGGGCGAAGTTCGTGCAGCAGCCCATGCTGACGTGCTGGCAGGCATCGACGAGTTGCCCGGTAGTTGGGTCGCTGAACGACGACGCCCGCCCGCCGAGTCGCGGCCGCGATTCGATGATCGTGACGCGATAGCCGCGCGGAGCGAGTGCCGTGGCCGCCGCCAGCCCCGCAAGGCCGCCACCAACGATGAGGACGGAGGGAGTGGTCACGACGCTATCTTAGCCCAGTCGATCTTTTCCTTCTCCAACAGTGGCAACGTTGCTGGCAGAGCTTCCAGGTACTTCGTCGCGGCCCCGGTGTTGAAGACGACCACCGTTTCGCTCGCCGTCACGTCGCCGGCCGCGATCAGTTTTTCCAACACGTCGAAGCACACCGCCGTCTCTGGGCAGATCGAAATGCCTTCGCGAGAACTCGCCCGCTTCATCCACGGGGCGATGGCCGCCTCCGCACCGGCGACCGCTGTGCCGCCGCTGGCCCGGATCGCGTCGAGGATGAGGAAGTCGCCGACCGCGACCGGCACGCGCAACCCACTCGCGGCGGTGGCCGCGTTCGGGAAGAGTTCGGCGAATCGGTCACCCTTGTCGAAGGCCGTCACGATCGGGGCACACCCTTCGGCCTGGCACGAGATCAGCCGCGGCATCTTGTCGGACTTCAGCCAGCCGAGTTCGAGCAACTCTTGAAACGCCTTCCACATGCCGATGAGGCCGGTGCCGCCGCCGGTTGGGTACAGGATCACGTCCGGCAGTTTCCAGCCGAACTGCTCGGCCAACTCCAGGCCCATCGTCTTCTTGCCTTCCAGGCGGTACGGCTCTTTCAGCGTGGACTGGTCGAACCAGCCCATCGGCTCCGTGCCGTCTTTCACGATCTTGCCGCAGTCGTTGATGAGGCCGTTGACGCGGAACGCCTTCGCCCCGTACAGATGCGGCTCGAACTGACTGACAACCGGCGTGTCGGCCGGCATGAACACGAAACACTCCAGCCCCGCCCTGGCCGCATACGCGGCCGCACCGCCGCCCGCATTGCCGGCCGTGGGGAGCGCGACGCGCGTCACGCCGAGCCACTTCGCCATGCTCACCGCCGCCGTCATGCCACGGCTCTTGAAGCTGCCGGTGGGCAGTTGCGATTCGTCCTTGACGAACAGGTTCGGTAGGCCGAGTTCCCCGCCGAGGCGGACGCACTTCAACAGCGGCGTCATCCCTTCGCCGAGCGTGACGGGTTCCACGTCCATCGGCAGCGGCAGGAGTTCGCGGTAGCGCCAGAGCGTCGGCGGCCGCGTCGCGATGACTTCCGGCGTGACGGCCTTCCGCACGGCGGCGAGGTCGTACCGGACGACGATCGGCTTGCCGGCGTGGAGGTTGTAGAGCTTGCCGAAGTCGAGGCGCGTGCCGTCGATGGCTCCTTCGAGGTGTGAGACGAAGTGTGTCATACCAGTGCGGAACGCGGAGTGCAGAATGCGGAGCGAATAGCCGAAGCCGGCGACAGGAGATGTTATAGGGCCGCCGGCAGAGGAGTGCGGATTCCCTCACCGGTTCCAGTCTTCAGGCCGAAGGCCTGGGAACCCTCAGCCCAGGGCAACGCCCTGGGTGGGACCGCCACCATCGTGCAGCCCGAAGGGCTGCCGGCCTATGCCCTCTTGACCCAGGGCGTTGCCCTGGGCTGAGGGCTGTTACCCCTTCGGGGGTAAAGAAGGGCCGACCTACCACGGCTTCGCCACCGAACCGCGGCCTACCGGCGGGCCGGTCTTCGTCATGCCGAGCGGCGGCGGCGTTTCCGGCAGGCCCGGCGACGGCAGGCCCGGCGTCGGGTTCGACGAGGAGTTCATGCTGCGGGCCGTCGCCCACTGGAAGACTTTCTTCACCACTTCGCCGGCCGTTTTGCTCGTCACCGCCACGCGGTCGCCGGACAGGCCCATGTCGAAGCCGAGATGCTGTTGCAGGACTTTCGCCACGGCCAGCGCGATCTCGCGGTTCGGCTGGCGGCCGAGGCCGCGGAGCACGTCGAGCGCGTCGGGGTCGCTCGGGTTCACGATCAGCATGGCTTCCGCCCCCAGCAGGCGGATCGGGCCGGGCTGATCGGAGTTCGTCATGCGGTCGAGCAGGTCGGCCGTCAGCAGGTTGTACGACCGCAAGAGGTGAGCCAGTTCTACCCGTAGGCCGGCCGGGGTGTGCGGATCGATCACCTGCTGCGACAGGTCGCACACCAGGTCGTAGTCGATGGCCGAGCGGAGCGCGGCGGCGTAGTGTTCGACGAGCGTTCGCACCGAGCGATGGCCGAGGTAGTCCGGCTCGTTGGCCCACGCGGTCAGGTCGCAGATCGCCACGGCGGGCAGCTTGCCCGCAGAACCCGGCAGACCGCCGTCGGCCGCAAACCGGCCGTCGGCGAGGTACCCCCGCAGGTGCTCGCGAACGAACACCCACCGCTGCCCGGCGTGCCCCAGTACGCCGCGAACGGCGGCCAAACGCACGTGCCCGTCGGGGTCGCGGAGGAAGTGGGCCACTTCCATGACCGTCGGGGCGTCCGTCACGGAACTGAGCGCCGTCACGGCAACGGCCCGCACATTCGCGTCGGCCATCTGGTGGGCCTTGTGCAGCACGACGGCGATTTCCGCCGGTCGCCAGACGGCCCGATTTTCCAGGGCGGCAAACGCGGCCATCCGCACTTCCGGGCGGGCGTCGTTGAATAATCCGAAGATCGGCGAGGCATCGCGGGCGACGGCATCGCGAAGGGCGACGACTTCCGGCACGCGGTGCATGACCGCCGGGTCGGCCGGCCACTGCCGACGGTGGCGAATGCGAGCGCACAGCCGTTTCGCCCGTCGTCGGGCTTCCGCCCCAGTCCGTTGGAGGTCGTGGACGAACACCAGCCCGACTGCGCCGAGCAACAGCACGCCGCGAGCGAACGCGGCCGGCGGTTCGTTCAAGTTCTTGGTGTGGAACCAGCACCACCCCAGGCCCATGAGATACAGCAGGATGACCGACCCGCTGGCCGGCGGCTTCCAGACAACCCCGCCACGAACGAAAAGCAACAGGCCGAGGAACTCGGCGGCCGCCCCGGCGGCGAGCAGGCGGGAGTTATACCGGGCCGCGAGGGCACCTAGAACAAGGGCCGGGGCGAGCAGAATAGCAAAGCTCAGGAGGCGGGCAGCAGGCGAGGCGGTCGAGTATGATTCGCGCATGGCAGCCGGCCGTAAGGTGAGGACTGGCCCAAGCCTAGAAGACGATTCGGACCTGGTCAAACAAGATGGGTCAAGTGTTCGGGGGGTTTTGAGTAGGTCGGGCCGGGCGGGGGCCCACCCCGGAACCCCCACCCCGGGGGGCCGAGCCCGCCGGCCGCGCCCCGGGGCGGGGAAA
>JBBQCQ010000162.1:0-7483 GCA_038318835.1 Gemmatales bacterium
TTTTGGGTGGGTTTGGGGGCCCGTGGCTGAGGGTGGTTGGGTTTTGTTTTTTTTTGTGGGGGGTTGGGGGGAGGACCTTGCCGGGGGGGCGTGTTGTGGCGCCCCCCCCAGGGCCGGGTCGTTGCTGGCGGTCGAACCCAGGCCTGACGGCCTGGGCTGATAGAACGGCCCCTTCAGGGCCGAAAACCTCGCGTCACCGCTTCTCGCCCGTGTCCAGCAGCACGCCCATCGCCACGGCGATGCGGCGGTCGATCTCCCGCATCTCGTCGGCCGTCAGGTCCAGTACGTAGCGGTCCATCAGCGTCGCCCGGCGGTTGAACTCGCCGAGCTTCTCGCCGCTGCCGACCCGCGTGAAGATGAAGTTCGTGCGGAAGGCGACCAACAAGATCGCCAGCGGCGCGAACTCGCCGGCCACGGCCCCGATGCTGCGGCGCATCAACGACCGGAAGACCGAGTCTTCCTTCACCACGAACAGCACCTCGCCCTCCGGCGATTCGATGTACCACCGCTTGCGGAAGGCATCGTGCAGGTAGCTCTTGCGGAACACACACAGAACCCGGCCGGTGTCGTCGGCCAGCGAGTACCGCATGTTCAGGAACGCCACCTTCTGGTTCTGGAACACCCGCAGGAGCATGTCCTCCTTCGTCTCGTCGGGGTAGAAGGTGATGTGCCGCTTCGGGTACATCGCGATGATGATCGCCAGCCCGGCCACGAAGCCGACGAAGCCGAGGACGCCAGCGATGACCATGGACGGGACTTCGCCAACGGTCCCCTTGAGGGCGATGCCGGCGATCGCCCCACCCCCGGCGAACAGGAAGATGGCCGGGATGCCGACGGCCATGGCCAGGCACCCTTTCGCCAGGTGGACCGGGCGTTCGACGAACATCACCGACTCGCCCGCATCGTCGGCGACGTGGTACTTCTGCTTGATCGACCACATCTTTTGCCGCAACAGGAACTTGTCCCGTTGGAACACCTCTGGCAGGTCGGCGGGGAACTCTCCCGATTGCGACCGCTCGGCCGCGACCGCTTCGGCGGCCGGCACTTCGAGATCGCGGTGACACTCCGGGCAACTCACCGACTGACCGGCGAATGTGTCGTCGAAGGGGTACGCCTTGTTGCAGACTTCGCAATAAACATTCACGGGCATGGGGGCCATCCGAGTAGGGGAAAAACAACCCCCGGATCGTACCGGCCAGCCGCAGGAAGTGCCAACAAAACTTCGGCCGTTTCAGCGGCCGGGGAACCGCGGGTTGCGGCCCGGCCGACGACTGGCTTGCCGGCGGGGCGAGTGCCGCGGAGTCGGTCCGCCGGCTCGGGTGTCGTCTTGGCGTTTCAACGCACGGAAGGCGACGAACAGCATCGCCGGCACCGCGACGAGCGAGAGTGCGAGCAGGGCAAAGGGAAGAACGTCGGCGAGCGACATGGCGAACCCGATCACGTACCCGTGAAGAGCCGGGCGACGGGCACGCCGAAACCCGGCAGCAAATCGCACGTCAGCGTGTCGGCCTCGCGAAAAATTTGCACCGACGAATCGGGACGATGGTCGGCGACCGTGCGGGCCACAGGGTCGATCACCCACACGGCCCGCACGCCGGCTCGAAAGTATTCGTCCGCCTTCAGGACGATCTCGGGGTTCGTATCGTTCTTGCTGCGGACTTCGACGACCAATTCCGGGATCGTTTCGAGGTAACCTTCGTCGGAAACCTGTGCGGGCAAGGAGGCGGTCAGAATGAACGCTGCGTCCGGCCCGACGACGCGGTCGGGGTTCCGCCGCAGGATGACAGCCACTTCGCCGCGGACTTCCCCCAACCCCCGGTCTTCGGCCTCCGTCATGAGGTACGAAATAATCTTGGCCTGACGCCGGCCGTGCGTGTCACCGGGCGGGGCCATGGTAACGAGTTCCCCATCACAAAGTTCGTACTTGACAGTCCCGCCCACCAGTTCGGAAGGCATGCACGCCAAGTCAGCCGCGGTAAACCGATACCGACCCGACGGGGGCGTCATCCGTTGTGCCGTGGCCGGTCCAATCATCGGCGGCGTATTACGAATCGGTTCGGCTGTCACAGTTTCCATGCCTCCATGTTACACCGTCGGCCGCTTCGTGTGCCAGTCGGTGGCGGCCTCGTACATTCTCGCGACGCGGAGCATTCGCTCCTCGTCGAACGGCGGCGAGAGCAGTTGCAGGCCGATCGGCAGGTTGCCCTTCGTGAAGCCGCACGGGATGCTGATGCCGGCGATGCCGGCGAGGTTGCAACTGATCGTGTAGATGTCGCTGAGGTACATCGCCAGCGGGTCGTCGCTCTTCTCGCCCCGCTTGAACGCGGCCGTCGGGGCGGTCGGCCCCAGAATCACGTCGCACTGCTCGAAGGCCGCGTCGAAGTCGTTCTTGATGAGCCGCCGGACCTTGAGCGCCTTCAGGTAGTAGGCGTCCTTGTAGCCGCTGCTGAGGGCGTAGGTGCCGAGCATGATGCGGCGTTGCACTTCCTTGCCGAAGCCTTCGCCGCGGGACTTGGCGTAGGTGCCGATCAGGTCGGCCTTCTGCTTCGTGCGGTGGCCGTAGTGCATGCCGTCGAACCGGGCGAGATTCGACGACGCCTCCGCCGTCGCGACGATGTAGTACACCGACACCGCGTACTTCGAGTGCGGCAGCGACACTTCGATCAGCTTCGCACCGAGCTTTTCGTACTCCTTCAGGGCCGTGCGAATCGCGGCTTCGACCTCGGCATCCAGCCCCTCGCCGAAGAACTCCTTCGGCACGCCGATGCGCAGGCCTTCGACCTTGTCGTTGAGCGTCTTCGTGTACGCGGGCACGGGTTGGTTAATGCTCGTGGCGTCGTGCGGGTCGAAGCCGCTGATGACTTCCATGAGCAGGGCGTTGTCGAAAACGTCGTGCGTGAACGGCCCGATCTGGTCGAGCGACGAGGCGAAGGCGATCATGCCGTAGCGGCTGACGCGGCCGTAGGTCGGCTTGATACCGACGATGCCGCACAGGCTGGCGGGCTGACGAATCGAACCACCGGTGTCCGTGCCCAGGCTGACCGGCGACAGGCACGCCGCGACGGCCGCCGCCGACCCGCCAGACGACCCGCCGGGGATGCGCTCGAAGTCCCACGGGTTGCGGGTGGTCTTGTACGCGCTGTTCTCGGTGGACGACCCCATGGCGAATTCGTCCATGTTCGTCTTGCCGATCAGGATGGCATCGGCGGCCTTGAGGCGGGTGATAACGGTCGCATCGTAGGGCGGCACGAAGCCTTCGAGAATCTTGCTGCTGCACGTCGTCGGGATGCCCTTCGTGCAGAGGACATCCTTGATGGCGATCGGCACGCCGGCGAGGGGGCCGAGTTTGTCGCCGCTCTTCCGCTTCGCATCGATGGCCGCCGCCGCGGCCTTCGCGCTGGTCGCTTCGACGTGCATGAACGCCTGAATCTTGTCGTCGCGGTCGGCGATGCTGGCCAGGAAGGCGTCGGTGATTTCGACGGCCGAGGCTTTGCCGTCGGCTTGCAGGGCGAGCAGTTCGGCGGCAGTTTTTTCGATGAGCGACACGGCAAATCCCGTCGGTCGGAGGCGAGAGAAAGACGAAGGGTTAAGTTATGTCGCGGCGAGGGGAGGTCAATTCAGATGCCCGCGTAGCGGGTCGGCCAACGGCCGGCCGTTGGCCGACCCGCTACGCGGGCGTACCAAACTTACGAGATGAACGCACTCAGATCGTTCATCAGGTCTTGCAAGGCGATGGTACTCGAGGTGAGATTTTTCCGACTTACGGATGCGGATTGCGAACAGAATGGAGTCGAAAAGGTCTTGATCTTGGCCGACGTAGTGGGGCACGACGTCTTCCCGAACCCTTGGTTGCCCATCCTACTGCCGTTCGCAATTACAGGGACAGTCGGCGGGATGATCGGCTGGTTCTGCGGGTACTTGTACCGGCGGTCGCGCCGCCGTTAGTGGCTCACCGGCTCGTCGGTGTCGAACACGGCCGGGACGCCGAAGAAGTCGGCGAGGCGGTTCGGGGCGTTGGCGAGGGCTTCGTCGGGGGTCAGGCAGGTGCCGATCACGTCGTCGCGGAAGACGTTCGCCACCGGCAGCGGGTGGGCCAGCGGTTCGACGCCGTCGGTGTTCAGTTCGCCGAGTTGGCTGACGTAATCGAGGATGTTCGAGAGTTGCTGTTGCATCGTCGCCAGATCGGCGTCGGACAGGTCCAGGCGGGCCAGCTTCGCCACCTTCTTCACTTCGTCGAGCGTTAACGACATCGTCGATCCTCGGTCAAGACGTGCCAAGAGCGCGGGTCGTCCCCGCGCTCCGCTTCGCAAAGCTAATCGGGTCAGACGGGCTGCATGCTGAACGGCTGCCGCTTCATCGGCTTCGTGATCTTGCCGCTGCGAATGCAGGCGACGCAGATGCGAGCGCGGACGGTTTCGCCCTGTTCGCCCGCGATCTTGATGCTCTGCAGGTTCGGGCGGTAGGTCCGGCGGCTGATGCCGGTGATCTTCTTGCCGACGCCGCCGAGGTACTTGGCCTTACCACGGTAGGTCTTCTGGTTGCCGAGTTGCGGCGTCTTCTTGCACACTTCGCACTGCTGGCCCATGACACTCTTCCTTAGAACGGTCGCAATTTCGGAACTCTCACTATAGGGCGACCAGAGGTGGCGGCAAGTCGGGGCTTTCAAAAACGGAACGCGGAGGACGCGGGCTTTGAACGCCGGATCAAAGGCAGGATAAAACTAAAATCGATTTTTGGTTCTGATCCGGTTTGTATCCTGCGTTCAGATCCCGCGTCCTCCGCGTTCCGTTTTCCCTCTCCACCCCGCACTTTACACATTTCCGCCAATCCTGTTGACAGGTCGATTCCGGTTGTTATTGTGCCGTCCGCCGAAATGCACGATCCTGGCACCCAGTCTCCCCACGACTGGTGCCGCCGTGCGCACCAAGAAGGATTCCCCGATGTCCGATCCGAACGCTCCGCGGCCGAACTTGTCGCTGGAAAGTTTGGAGCGGCGCGAGATGCCAGCGGCCGGGCAGTGGCTCGTCGAGCCGTTCCAGCGCGGCCCCGTCGATGGCTTGCCGTCCGGGTGGAGCCAGTGGAGTAACAACGGCTCGAAAGCCTTTTCGGTGGACTCCTCCGGGGCCGGCCTCGGCGACTCGGGGCGACTTGTGTCCGCGGGCCTGTCCAGCACGGCTTCGCGGGCGTGGGTCACGTCGTCGTACTCGGTCAACGTCGATACCTCGGCCGCGGTCTACCTCACCTCGACTTCGCAGGTGCAACTCTTCGTCCGCGGGCAGAACCTCGGCACGGCCAGCGCCAGTTACTATGCCGCCACCGTCACCCGCGGCGGGCAGGTGCAATTGCTCAAGGTCGTCGATGGCAAATCGACCGTCCTCGGCACCGTGACCTCGTCCGAGTACCTCAGCAACCGTTGGGTGACGATCGACATCCTCGCGGCCGGCAGCACCGTGCAGGTGCGGCTCAACCGCGGCGATACGAATCAGTACCTCGGCCCGGACGGCAAGTGGACGCGGCAGCCGGTCGCGGCCATCGACAAGACCGATACGAGCATCACGAAGGGCGGGTTCGTCGGCTTCGCTCGCCCGGTCGGCACGGCCGACGCCATCGCGATCGACAGCCTCCGCATCGGGCCCTCCGGCGTGCCGGTGCGGGACAACCTGTTTGAAGACCGCTTCGCCGCCGGCAAGGCGACCGGCCTACCGAGTGGGTGGGGCACATACACCACCGCCCCAACCGGCCAACTCACACTCGGCACCGAGACCGACGAGACCCTGCGAATCACCACGCCGGGCAGTGCCGTGACACGAGCCTGGCTGAACCGCGTGCTGCCAGGCGACGTGCAGGTGGCATCGTCGGTCTATGTCGATTCGCTCATCCCCGCCACACTCGTCGTCCGCGGCACTAGCCTGCACTCCGACACGCCGACCTACTACGGCCTGACCGTGGTCCGCGGCTTGAACGTCAGCCTGACGAGTGTCATCAACGGCAAGGAGACGGTCCTGGCTTCGGTCGCGTCGAAAGACTACGTGAGCGGCCAGTGGATACAGGTGTCACTCATCGTGAAGGGGTCCAGCCTTCGTGCGCAAATCTACCGCTCCGACACGGGGCAATACCTGAACGCCGACGGCACGTGGAGCCTGACGCCTACCTGGTCGATCGCGAAGAGCGATACGTCAATCCGAACGGGCGAACGGGTCGGCCTCGTCCGCGGAGCCGGGGCAGGCGGCACGCTGACGTTCGACAACTTCATCGTGACCTCGACGCCGGACACGCTGACCGCCCCGGACGACATCCCAACGGAACAGGACAAGACCGGCACGCCGATCATCAAAACGCCGGAAGACCCGCCGCGGCCGACCGTGCCGCCGACAGTTCCCCCCACCGTGCCGCCCCCGCCGACGGTCCCGCCACCCCCGACGGTCCCACCACCCGTCACCGTGCCGCCGACGAGTACGACGGGCTTGCCCGCGGTGCCCCGGCACTATTCGCACATTCGCGTGGCCCAACTGGCCTACTACGGCACGCCGTTCGGCACCACCGAAACGAACATCCTCAAGAATAGTGTTGACCTCGTCATTCCGAACACGGCGTACCTGAGCACGATCAACAGCGTCGCCCCGAACACGCCGCAGTTCATCTACACGAACGTCACGAACGTCTACCTCGCATCGTACACCGACTGGCTGGCCTACGCGGACAAGTTCAAGATTAGCCGCGAGAACGCTTTCTACCACGTCACGAAGGAGTCGTCGTTCATCGGCCTCTCCGCGTCGAGTGTGGTCGTCAACAAACTCTGGGGCGTGTACAGCGGCAGCGACACGACCGGATGGACGAACATCACAAGCAACGCCCAGCAGAAGGAACTGCCGTTCGCGATGGGGTCCGTGAATCAGTCGGTCGCGTTCGGCTACCCGGAGAAATTCCGCGAACTGAACTTCGACCTGCAAACGCCGGCCGGCAGCACGTGGGCCGGTCAGTTCGAGTACGTCTCGGCCGTGGACGCCAACGGCAAGCCGACGAAGTGGAGCACGCTGAAGACACTGACCGACACCACGACCGGCATGAAGCGCGACGGGCAGGTGACGTTCGACCCGCCAAGGGACTGGGTGGCGGCGAGCATCAACGGATCGGCCCGCCTGTTCTACACCCGCATGGCGACGACCAGGGCTGGCACGCCGCCGCAGGTGTCCACCGTCACCGGCCGCGATTACACGAACTTCAAGGGGGCCGTGCAGGGGGGTACCACCCCCGCCTTCGACTCGTCCGCCGACCGCGACGGCGACGGCTACCTGAACACCACCGAGTGGGCCAATCGCAAGGCCGGGTTCAACGCGCGGTTCGTATACGAGAGCCGGCTGTTCTATCCGACCTACGGCCCGAATCGGTTCGCCACCAACGTCGGCAACACCAGCTTCCAAACGTGGGTCGTGGACTACCACCAGCGGTCGATCACGGGTCAACCCCTGGCCGACGGCTTCTT
>JBBQCQ010000163.1:0-7439 GCA_038318835.1 Gemmatales bacterium
GGCTATGTCGAAGGCGCCGCCACGGAGCGGGCGAAGTTCCGCACGTCGGAAGCTCGGCGGGACTGGTTCAGCACCGGGCCGAACTTGGAAGGGAAGCTGTTCGCCGTCAACCCGCTGCTGTCGCGGGAGCCGGCCCAACAACTGGCGTTCAACGCGGCCCGCTTGAAGATGGGCCTGACCGCCGACGCCGAGAAGACGATGGCGAACTACTATCGCGCCGTCGTCGGCCGGCCGGTCACGCCGGGGGCCAACCCGTGGTTCGACGCGATGGCGGCCGAGTTGCACCTGATGAACCCCACGCTGATGGCGACCTGTCCGAAGCCGAGGGCCGCGTGCGTGAAGATCGCCGAGCGGCCGATCCTCGACGGCAAGCTCGACGACGCCGTGTGGAAGAACACGACCGAACTGCCGTTGGCCGAGGGCACGAAGGAACTGGCCGCGACGCACGGCACGACGGCCCGGATGGCGTTCGACGACGAGTACCTCTACCTCGGCGTGACCTGCCGCCACCCGCAGGGCGAACAGGTTCCGGTGGCCGAAGCCCGCAAGCACGACGACGACGTGACGCCGCACGACCGCGTCGAGTTGCTGCTGGACCTCGACCGCGACTATGCGACGTACTACCGCCTCCGCGTCGATCACCGCGGCTGCACGGCCGAGGACTGCTGGGGCGACACGACTTGGAACCCGCAATGGTTCGTGGCCGTTCACCCGACCGCGACCGGCTGGACGGCCGAAGTCGCGATTCCGCTGGCGGAACTGACGGGCAGCCGCCCGCGGCCCGGCCACGTGTGGGCGGCGAACGTCGTGCGCATCCTGCCCGGCCGCGGCGTGCTCTCGTGGAGCGGCCCCGCCGACGCGACGCCACGGCCGGAGGGCATGGGCCTGCTGGAGTTCCGGGCGAAGTGATGGTATCGTGACGCGATGGAGGACAACGCATGACGACCGCAGCACTACCCACCCCCGCCCCCGCCGCGGCGACTCCGCCGCCTCTCGGCTTGGGACCGCGGCCGTATCGGTGGACAGTGGCCCTGTTCCACGACGCGAACGAACGCGGCCTCTTCGGCGAGGGTCGGCGGATCATCCTCATTCATGGTGAACTGTGGGAGTTGGGGCCAATGAATGCTGTGCACGCGATGGGGGTAGGGCTCGTCAACGCGGCACTGTCCAAGGTGTTCGCCGAAGGCTTTTACCTCCGCGTGCAAGTACCCCTCGACGTCAAGCGGGACACCGATCCCATGCCGGACTTCTCGGTCGTCCCCGGAAGCCCGCGGGATTTTTCGACGCACCCGTCCGCAGCGATCCTCGTCGTCGAAGTCGCGGACAGCTCCTTGTTCCTCAATACCACCACAAAGGCCGAAATCTACGCCACCGCCGGCATCGCCGACTATTGGGTTCTCGACCTCCAGCACAGGGTCTTGCTCGTGTCCCGCGACCCGATGCCATTGCCGGACGGCGGCATGACGTACCGTACACGAACCACGCACGCCCCCGCCGACACCGCCTCGCCGTTGGCCGCCCCGACCGCTACTATTCGGGTGGCTGACCTGCTGCCCTGACGAGGATGCCCATGCGCCCCTGGAAGAAGTGGCTGCTCCGCACGTTCGCCGCGCTCGTCGTCACGACCGGTCTGTATTTGCTCCAGGGCTGGTGGCGGCAGTCGTCGGCCCGCCAGGAGCTCGACGCGGCCCGCACGCACCTCGACGCGGAAGACCCCGGCTGGCGGCTGGACGAAATCCAGGCGGCCCGCGAGAAGGCGTTCCCGCCGGATGCCGAGAACATCACGAAGCTGGCCGTGAAGATCAAAGATGACACGCCGAAGGCGTTCGAGGAATTCCAGACGCGAGCCGATACGCCGTCGCCGTGGCTGCCGGAGAGAGAGTTCAACCACCTGCCGTCGCCGGCCAAGTTGGCCGACGCCCGCCGCACGCGGACGGCCTGCCGCGACGTGATCGAGCGGGCGATGAAACTCGGCACGCTCACCAGCGGAGGCGTTATCCCGTCACCAACGCCGAACCCGATGAGTACGCTCCTGCCTCACATCCAACCGCAGCGGACCACCGCCGCGTTGTTGAACCTAAACGCGGTCGTCCTCGCGGCCGACAAGGACGCCGACGGTGCTCTCGCCAGTAACCGGGCGGGGCTGAACCTCGTTCGCGGGTTTGGCGACGAGCCGATGCTGATTTCCATGCTGGTCCGCATCGCCGTCAGCGCCATTGCAACTCAGTCGGCCGAGCGGGTGCTCGCGTACGGCGAACCGAAAGTGGGCCTCGCGGAGTTCCAGGCGGAACTGCTCCGTGAAGCGGACGAACCGGTCCTGGCGACCGCCTTTCGTGGCGAGCGGGCGTGGATGGACGGCACGTTCGACCATCTGCAAATCGATCCTACCGCCCTTCAAGGGGCGGGCATCGACGGGGCGTCGCCATTCGCCACCGTCGGTCGGCTCGCTTACCGCGGTCAGGTTCTGAGAGATCAGCTGCAAACATTGAAACTTGAAACGCGGTACCTCGAAATCGCCCGCGGCCCGTCGCATGAGTGGATCGAGAAGATGCGAGACGAAACCTTGACGGCGGACCTGGGGCCAATTACGAAGTTACTTCTGCCCGCGGCCGAAAAGGTGACGCTCGCCGTTCTGCGAATCAAAGCCCGCCTCCGCTCGCTCGCCGTCGGCATCGCGTGCGAACGCTTCCGGCAGACGAACGGCCGGTGGCCAAAAGTGTTGGCCGAGATTCCGAAGCCGATCCTCGCGGCTGTGCCGGCCGACCCGTACACCGGCGAGCCGCTGAAGTATCGCGTGCTGCCGGACGGCGTCGCCGTCTACGCCGTCGGCGACGACCGCACGGACGACGGCGGTAAGCTCGCGGCCGTGCTACCGAAACTCGGCGAAGACGTCGGCGTGCGGCTGTGGTCGCCGGCGTTCCGCCGGGCCGCGCCGCTGCCGGATGAGATGGTGCCGGAGTAGGTCGGTCCTGCCAGTCCAGACACGGCCCGTTCGCCTTCTTGTTAGTATTGAAGCGTTCCGAGAGGGGAAGCGGGTCAGCCCCGGCAGGGCCGACCTACGGGGCGGTCGGACTCCACGGGTTGTCGAAGCCGTGCGGCACGTCGCGGAACCAGCGGCGGTACGTCTCGACTTGCTCGCGCAACGGAAAGCCGCTCAGTTCTCGCGGGTAGAGGATCAGGAAGAACGCTTCCTTTGCTCCCGCTCGTGCCCGCTGCTGGTTGATGAGTCGCTGGGCGTCGGCCTGATCCTTCAGTTCCAATCGCCCGCCGCCGTCGGCGTCGAAGTAGTGCAGCTTGCCCGTGTCCTTCGCCATCTCCACCACCCGCACACTCAGGTGGTCGCCGATGTTCGCCCGCTGCTTCTTCAGTTCCTCGATTCGCCGCTTCGCGATGGCCAGTTCCTGTTGCAGCTTCTCCACGTCGTCGGGCATCGACGGATCGCGGACAGCTGGCACCGCCTCGGGCGTGCCCTTGCCGTCGTCCGGCTTGCTCACGAACGGCATCAAGAGAAAGATGCAGAACAACAGAATCAGCACGTCGATGAGCGGGATGAAGAACCGCGTGACGGACCGCTTCGGCTTGGCGATCACGGCTGGCCCCCCGACTCGGTGTCGGCCGGCGTGAGCGGGACGAGCGGCGGTTCGGGGTAGCCGCCGAGGCTGCGAATCAGGTCGCGGCCGATGCCCACGATCCACGACGGCAGGATATTCAACAGGGCCATGAACAGCCCGCTGCCGGTGGCCGTGATGGCCGGGGCGTACTTCTTGATGATGTCTTGCGGCGTCGGCGTGCTGCCCGGTGTGATGCTGCTGAACGTCTGCAAAATAGCCGCTACCGTGCCGATGAGGCCCAAGAGCGGGAACCACTCGGCTGCCTGCGACAGGTGGCCGAGCCACTTGTCGGGGCCGGTGCGGAAGTCGGTGTCGGCCCACTTCAGGGCTTGCCACGCCAGGTACGTCTGCGCGCTAAAGATGACGAGGCCGATGGCGAGGATGAGCCAGTCGATGTGCGACGTTTCCAGGCGCATCAGGTAGTCGCGGCGGGCGTCGGCCGGGACGGCCACGAACACCAGCACGCCGGCCAGGGCCGGGATGACGGCGAACAGCGTCGGCAGCACGTGATGAATCCAAAGTCGTCGCACGGGGGCGTCTCCGGGAGTGTGAGGGTGTGAGGGTGTGAGAGTCGAGAGTGGAAAGGCCGGGTTTTCCACTCTCGACACTCACACCCTCACACACTGGCACTACTTGGCCGATACGAGCCAAGAAGGCATCGCCTGCAACCGGCCGTCGCCGTCGACGCACGCGAGCGTCGAGGTTCCCTCCGCGACGAGCGTGCCGTCGGGGCGGAAGACCTCGTACTTGTGCTCCAGCCGCACCGGCGTCGTGCGGGTGACGGTCGTCACCACCCGCAGTTCGTCGTCGTAGTAGGCCGGGCTGCGATACTTGATCTCGACCTTCGCGACCACGAGGTAGAACCCCTGGTCTTCGAGTTCCTTGTAGTTGCCGCCGGCCTGCCGGAGCAGGTCGGTCCGGGCCTGCTCGAAGTACACCAGGTAGTTCGCGTGGTGGAGCAGGCCCATGCGGTCGGTCTCGGCGTACCGCACGCGGATGATCGTTTCGCCGGTGAGCATGGGAATTAAGGTATGAAGAACGCCGCAATTTCGCCGGAATCTCGTTCCCGTTCTGCCCGCCGACCGGGTATAACGGCCCTCATCGTCCGCCCTCTGTCCCTGGGGTTGCCATGCCGAACAAAGGTCAGATCACCGCGTGTGCGTGCGTACTGTTCGAGCGGGCCGTCGCCTTCTCACAGTTCGAGCGAGTGCTGGCGAAAGACTACGAGATCGCCAAGACCGTCGAGGAACCAGCCACCGAGTGGATGTTCGCCGGGCCGACGCTCGTCATCCCGTATCGGCCGGACGTCGGCGGGTACGCCCTCGTCGATCTCGTCGATCGGCGGTGGCCCGACACGATGGGCGAAGCGGCCCAGGAAGCGACGCCCACTAGCGAGCCACCGAAAGAGCCGATGCTCCTCGCCGCGTGGACCAGCGGCCAGTTCGGGCCGTTCACCCAGGTGCAGAGCCTGAAGCGGGCGACCGAACAATCGTGGGCGTGGGAACCCGGCAAGGCGGTGATCGAGAACCACACGAGCTTCGCCCGTGTGCGCATCAGCTACGCCCTCGGCGGGGTCGAGGGTGCGCCGCTCATGCCGACCGACTACGACCCGACAGCCGAGCTGCAGTTCGTAACCGGGTTAGTCGTGAAGCTGATGAACCTGCCGCAAACGCTGTGCTACTTCAACCCGAATGGCGAAGTCCTCCGCGGTCGGGCCGAGACGAAGGACACGATCAAGTACGCGGCCGAGGACGATCTGCCGCCGATCGAGTTGTGGGCGAACGTGCGGGCGTTCACGCTGGCCGAGGGGGTCTTGCTGATGGACACGGTCGGCCATTCGCAGTTCGACGCCCCCGGCCGCCCCGCCTTCCCGGACTTCGAGGCGATCTTCGCGAAGGGAACCCGGAACCCGCAGGAGGTCGGCGAGTTTTTCCGCAACCTGGCCCTCTACCTGGTGAGCAACGGCCCGGACACGATCAAGGATGGCGACACCATCGACGGCCCCGGCGGATCGTGGCACGTGCTCGCTCGCAAGGCCGGCCTGATGATGCCACCCCGGCCCACGCTGCGGATGCACCCCGTCGGCGAGCCGATCCCCGAACCGTTCGGAATGATGGGGCAGGAGTAACGGGGTCTGGTGTTCGGGGTTTGGGGTCGGGTAGAAAAGACCGGACAGGGTTCGCTTCTGCCCGACCCCAGACCCCAGACCCCAGACCCCAGACCCGACCGCGGGCGGTCAACGAGCCAGGAGTTGCACCACCCCGGCCACCAGCAGCCCGACGCTGATGATCGCGTTCACCTGGAAGAACGCCCGGTTCACCCGCGACAGATCGTCGGCCGAGACGATGGCGTGCTCGTAAACGAGCAGCACGCCGACGATCCCACACGCGGCGGCGAAGATCGGCCCCTGCAAGGTCGATAGGCCGAGCAAAGCGAGCAGCAGCACGAACGTCATCGCGTGGCACACGGCTGCGATTCGCAGACTGCGGCGCACGCCGAAGCGGGTGGGGATGCTGTGCAGCTTCTCGCCGGCGTCGAAGGCCGCGTCCTGGCAGGCGTAGAGGATGTCGAAGCCCGTCACCCAGAACAGCACCACGCCGCCGAGCAACAGCGGCGGGGCCATGTCCACCAGCCCACGAATCGCGATCCACGCCGCCACCGGCGCGAGGCTGAGAGCCATGCCGAGCCAGACGTGGGCCAGCGACGTGAACCGCTTCGCCAGCGAGTACCCGGCCAGGAACAGCAGCACCGGCCCCGCGAGAATCAGCGGCCACGGGTTCGCCGGCTCGCGATAGTAGAAGAGGAGCGTGGCGGCCACGAACGCGGCCGCGTTCCCGACCGCGAACAGCGTGACCGTCGTGACGGTCAGCGACCCGGCCGGCAGGTGACGGCCGGCCGTGCGCGGGTTCTTCGCGTCGATGCGGCGATCCACGAGACGGTTGAACGCCATCGCGAACGTGCGGGCGAACACCATGCACACCAGCACGCCGAGCAGGTCTGCGGCGCGGAACCGTTCGTGCATCCAGGCCATCGCCGCGCTCAAGAGCGCGAACGGCAGCGCGAACACTGTGTGCGAGAACCGAACGAGTTCCAGCAGCTTTCGACTCGTGGCCAGCATGGCGAATGAACCGCGACCGGAGGCGGGGAAGTAACGCGGATCGAATCCATCCTGATATAGCCGCCGGTTTACCGGCGGTCTCCCGAAAACCCGCCGGCAAGCCGGCGGCTATATACTAAGCCGCACCGCCCCCTCCCCGAGAACCCCGCCATGCGATTCCTCCTCCTCGCTGCGTTCACCCTCGTCGCCTCTCCGGCTGTCGCCCAGGACTGGCAGCCCGTCACCACCGACTTGTTGAAACGCGAGAAGCCCGGCTACGGCGGCCTGTGCGGCGTGGCCGTCGATCCCGCGACCGGCGACGTGTTCGTGAACGTCAGCGACCACGGGGTGTTCCGCTCGGCCGACGCCGGCAAGACGTGGACGCGGCTCGGCGACGCCTTTAAGGGCCGCACCGAAACGCCCGGTTGCCTCCAACTCGACCCGACCGGCAAGACGAAGCAACTCGTGACAGCGACCGTCTACGGCGGCCCGATTGCGGCGACCACGACCGACGGCGGCACGTGGAAGACCTTCGACAAGGCGTCCGTCCACGTCGATTGGTTCGCGGCCGACTGGACCGACCCGGACCTGAAGTTCGTGCTTGCGCTGAAGCACGAATCGGGCGGCCTGCTGTTGAAGTCCCGCGACGGCGGCAAGACGTTCGCCGAAGTCGGTAAGGGTTTCGGCCCCGCGTGGGTCTTCGACGCGAACACGGCCGTCGTCGCGCTCGC
>JBBQCQ010000164.1:0-7434 GCA_038318835.1 Gemmatales bacterium
AACCGGCGTTCAAATCCCGTGTCCTCCTCGTTCCGTTTTCATACCAACCAACGTTGCCATTCCACCTGCTGCTCCAACCCCGCGTCCATGCCCGTGGTTGGCTTCCAGCCGATGTGCTTGAGCAGTTTGCCCACGTCGGCCGCGGTCGCGAACTGGTCGCCCTTCCGCGGCGGGTGGCGTTCGATGGTCGCGGGCTTGCCGGCAATGCGCTCGATCTTGCGGATCGTGTCCAGTACCGTGACGACTTCGCCGCCGCCGAGGTTGAACGTCTCGCCGCTCATCGCGGCCGTGGACTTCACCACAGCATCGACGCAGTCGTGGACGAACGTGTTGCCGCGCACATGGAGGCCGTCGCCAGTAAGCTTGATCGGCTGCCCCGTGAGCACGGCCTTGATGAACTGATGAATGCCCATCTCCGGGCGTTGTCGCGGGCCGTAGACGCTAAAGAACCGCAGCACCACGGCCGGTACGCCGAACTCCTCGCCGTACACTCGGCAGAGTTGCTCGCCGGCCAACTTCGTGATGCCGTAGGGCGAACTCGGCTTCGTCGGCAGCGTTTCGTCGCCGCTCGCGTACTTGCCGTAGACGCTGCTGGTGCTGGCGTAGATCAGCTTCTTCAGCGTCGGCGATCCCTTCACGGCTTCCAGCAGGCGGTGCGTCGCGACGAGGTTGCAGCGGTTGTACTCGTCGAAGTGCGTCCAGCTTTTGTTCAGCCCCGGCATCGCGGCGATGTGGAACACCCACTCGATGCCGTCCACCACCGCCGCCGGCACGCCGTCGGCCAGGTCGAACTCGTGCAGCGTGAACCCGGCGTTCCCGCGGAGGGCAGTCAGGTTGCCTTCCTTCACCGGCCGCGGGTAGTAGTCGGTGAAGCAGTCGATGCCGCGAACGGTGTGGCCGTCGGCGATCAGCCGTTCGCACAGGTGGGAGCCGATGAACCCGGCCGCGCCGGTGACAAGACATCGCATGATCGGGAAACTCGAAGGAGTAAAGACCGAGGGTAACGCATCCGCGGAGCGGGGTGCAAGGCCGATCCCCCCACTTAACCCGCCCAGCTTCGCGCGGTTGGCCTTTGCGCAGTGGCGGCAGCGGGGTATAAGCCCGCTTTCCCGCCGCGGGCCGTCGGTAGGATGGTGTATCGCCCGCCCGGACCGAGTCAGGAGACTTTGCCATGCGTCGTGCCGGAATTGTGTTCTCCGCCCTCCTCGTGGCAGGCCCGGCCGCGGTTGCCCAAACCCCACTCCCACCCGCCCGCGCCACCAGCGCAACAGTGCCCGCTGTCGGTGTGGCCATCCCGCCCGCCCTGCAAGCCCACCTGACGGCCTGGGAAAAGAAGTCCGCCAGCGTCAGCAGCTATTACGCCGAGTGCGAGTTCGTGAAGAAAGACACGATCCGCCGCCGCGATACGACGTACACCGGCACCCTCATGTGCATGAAGCCGAACCTAGCCCGCATGAGAATCGACAACAAGGCCGACAAGACCGACTACCTGGCGTACATCGCCGACGGCAAGGCCGTGTACGAGTACAACGGCCGCGAGAAGATCGTCAGCCAGCACGTCATCCCGCCCGGCGGCAAAGGCGGCGTCGGCGATAACCTGCTCATGGAGTTCATGTCCGGCTCGATGACGGCCGACGACGTGAAGACGCGGTTCGACCTGAAGCTGGAGAAGGAAGAAGACCACTACACGCACATCAAAATTTCGCCGAAGCTCGATCGAGACAAGCAAGAGTTCGACACGATGCTGCTTGTACTGTACGGGGCGAAGCTCGCCGACCGCGGGTGGGACTACCTGCCGGCCGTGGTGGTCATGAGCAAGAACGGCGGCCAGGAAGTCGAGCAGTGGACGTTCAAGGAGCCGAAGATCAACCACCCCGGCGTGAAGAAGGATCAGTTCGTCGCGATCATGCCGGACAAGAAGGACGGCTGGCAGTTCAAACAAATGAACGCGGCCGCGCCAAAGGCTGGCACCGCCCCGATCGTGCCGACGCCGAAGACCGTTCGCCCGTAGTGCTTCCGCTCCTGCAAAGATGTCGTGCCGCCGCGGTCGAAAGGCCGCGGCGGAGTCGTTCGCACGGGCTTTTCATTCTCTCATCTCGTTTTCACCGCCCGCTTCGCAAGATAGACGCAACAATTCCATCACCAGCCGACATCGGGTGAGTGTCCCGATATTCTGGCGGGTTGTCTCTCCGAGGTTTCCCATGAAATTCGTCATTCGTCTCGTGCTGTCCCTCGCGTTCGCCACCGCGATCGCCGGCTCCGCGTCGGCCCAACGTCCGGGTGGCACCGTCGGTTTCGGCGGCGGTTTCGGCGGTCAGTCGGTCTACGGCATGATCGCGACCAGCAAGGTTCTTCAAGACGAGCTGCATGTGACCGACGAGCAAAAGAAGAAGGTCGAAGACGCGATGAAGCCGATCGCCGAGAAGCGTCGGGAGATGTTCACCGGCGGCGGCATCGGCCGCGATGCGACCGACGAGCAGCGTAAGGAAATGGCCGCGAAGATGACCAAGCTGACGGACGACACCAAGGCGGCCGTCGAAGGCGTGCTGGACGACAAGCAAAAGACCCGCCTGAGCGAAATCAACATCCAGAACATGGGCTTCGCCGCGTTCTCGAACAAGGACGTGCAAGAGAAGCTGAAGCTCACTGACGCCCAGAAGGAAAAGGTCAAGTCGGTCGGCGAAGGGTACATGAAGGACGCGGCCGAACTCCGCAAGGACATGCCGATGCGGGCACAAGGCCAGCGGCAGCAGTCGGAAGAAGACATGAAGAAGATGGCCGACTACCGCAAGAAGGCGGACGCCCTCAAGGTGGAAGCCGAGGACAAGGTCAAGGAAGAACTGACCAGCGACCAGAAGACCACCTGGAAGACCATGATCGGCGAGAAGTTCGATACGACGAAGCTGCAACAGTTGGGCGGCCAACGGCCGGGCACCACCACCCGCCCGCGCACCAACAACTAAGCCGGAACCTACGCGAAGTTTGAGAACCGGAGGGGCCACGCCCTCCGGTTTTTCGTTTCCCCCGTCGCGTCCGGCCCGCTACCGTAACACCATTCCCCCCGGAGGTTCTCGCGTGTTCACGTCCATCCTACTTTCGGCCGCCTTGCTTTCGCCGGCGGCCCCGGTCCCCAAGGTTACGAGGCCCGTCGGCCCGCCGCCGATACTCGTCTACGTTTCCCCGGCCGTGGACGGGCGGGTCACGGTGAACGTCCAGGCCATGCGGGACGTGTCCGAAACGAAGCCCATCACCATCGTTCAGAATGGCGTGCCGGTCGTGGTAACGGCAACCGAGCGAGCGGCACGCTTCGTGACGATGTCGGTGACGCTCGACGACGCCGGTGCGACGTTCGCCACGGCCGGTGAGAAGAAACTGACGCCGGAGGAGGTGACGGCCCGCCTGAAGGCCGGCGGCGTACTCGTCGCGCCGAGCGACGGCGACGAGGTTGATCCGTCCTACTTGAAGGCCCTGTCCGCGGACGCCATTATCGTGACGTACACAGGCAAAGGTGCCGAGCGGAAGACGCTCCAGCCCGCCCGGCCGCGGAGTAACACGGCAATACCGACGGTGCCCACCCTAGTGGCCGTGAAGGCCGACGCGAAGGGCGTTGTCAGCCTGCCGGCGATGGGCAAGAAGGAAGAGACGGTCACGGTCACCACGGCCGTGGTCGAGAATGGGGTACCGACGACGAAGACGCGAGAAGTCAAGCGAACCGTGACGGCCTTGATTCCGACGCCGTTCGACGATGTGAAGCCCACGACCACGACGGCCGATGGGAAGCCGGTCGCCACGGACGACGCGAAAAAGCAACTGACCGCCGGTGCGGTCGTGCTGGTGTCCGGCGACGGCAAGCCGGTGGACGAGGTCTACCGCAAGCTCTTCCGGCCGACGACCCTGGTGCTCACTTCGGACAAGATGGCGTTGCCGATCCGCAGCGGCACGACGCGCATTCTCGGCGGGTTGCAGATCGCTCCCGCGATTCTACCTGTCCAGGTCTTGCCCGCGAAGTAGTCCGTCACTTCGTCTCGCCGCGGCTGTAGCGGATTCGACAGCCGCGGGCGAGCGTTTCGCCCTTCTCAACGCTCTTGCCTTCTAGCGCCGCCTTTACCGCGGGTTCGAGATAGTTCACCTTCGCCTCGTCGGCCTTGCTCTTGTCGTCCAGCGACCCCATGTAGACCACCTTGCGGTCCTTGTTCAGCACGAAGAACTCCGGCGTGTACGCCGCCCCGTACTTCTTGCCGATCTCCTGCGTCGGGTCCAGCAAGTAGGCG
This sequence comes from Gemmatales bacterium, assembly GCA_038318835.1. Classification (GTDB taxonomy): domain Bacteria; phylum Planctomycetota; class Planctomycetia; order Gemmatales; family Gemmataceae; genus Limnoglobus. The sequence goes on from JBBQCQ010000164.1 coordinate 4,272, forward strand.
TAGGGCAGCTTCTTCTTCTCGGCTCGTTTCTTCATCTCGGGCAGACTGTCCTCCTTGATCGTGTTCACATTGATGGCCACCACGGCCACCTTCGACCCCTCGCCGGCGTGAGTCTTCGCGAAGGCGATGGTGCGGTCTTCGTAATCGACGGCGACCGGGCAACTGTTGCACGTGAAGACCACGACGACCACGTCCTTATCTTTGAGGTCGGTGAGGCTGTGTTTCTTACCGTCGGTGCCGTCCAGGTCTTTCCAGGCCGGGGCCGCGTCGCCGAGGCTGAGCGTCTTGTTGAATTCACCAGCCGAGGCGAACCCCGCGGCAAGCAAAAGGACGAGGCTGGAACGAAACATCTGCGATTCTCCTGCGAGGTGTGATGCGGAACCGGGTTTTCGGCCCTGAAAGGGACGTTCTGTCAGCCCAGGTCGAAGCGAAGCGCAGGCCTGGGCTCGGGACCAACCACCCGTCGCATCCGCCCTGTAAGGGCGGTTCCTGCCAACGGGGAAAATGAACGACCCTTTCAGGGCCGAAAACACGGGTAACTCGTGACCCAGGCCTTCGACCTGGGCTGACAGAACGACCCTTTCAGGGCTGAAAACCAAATCCATTCTTGCGCCGCGGGCATGTTGCGGGCGTCGTTATTATCGGCTCCGCCACACGGCCGACCAGTTTGCGGTGCCGCGGCGCATCTCGCCGTGCGCCACCCAGGGGGCCACCAGCGCGGCCATGCGGTCCATCACCCGCACCAACCCCGTCACGCCGGCCATGCCGAGGACGATTAGGCCTGTTACGAGGATGCGGAAGCCGAGCGTCATGGTGGCATCGTTCAACACGATCAGGAAAATCGCCCCGGAAAGCGGGATGAGCGTTGCCAGCACCAGGAATGCCCCGAGCCACCGCGTACCGGTGCGGAGTTCGTCGCGGGTCGTCGCCGGGTCGAAGGTGTCGGGGTTGCCCAGTTGCGGGTAGAGCGCCCGCAGCACGACATACTGAATGCCGAAGTAGCTGTACACCATGCCAACGAGGCCGGACAGCGTGAACGAGATCGCGAAGTGGGCGTAGTCCTCCCACGGCAGTGGTCCGGCTCGCCAGTCCAGCAGCAGCGGGAACAGCACGCCGCCGGGCAGCCAGCCGACGAGTGCGAACGCGATGCCGTAGTGCCCGAGCCTCACGGAGTCGGCCCGCACCTGGTCGATTGTCCGGCTGCACGGCAGGCCCTGCAGGACCGCCCGGCGGTCGCGCGCGAACCGTCGCAGGAGCACGACGCCGGCCGCGATGCAGATCGGGTAGATGATGCCGTTGTAGATCAGGGCGATTCGCGTGAAGGCATCTTGCTGAACGTCCGTCAGTTGAATCTTCACCGAGTTGTACGTGATGTTCAGCACCGAGCCGAACAGGTGCGGGATCATCGCCAGCGTCAGGAGCACCACAAGCGGAAAGCGGATCGTCGCGCGGCCGAGTAGTCCCGGCCGCGGCAGATCGTGCCGTGTGGCGATGATCGCCCTCGCGCCACCGAGGGCATCCGCGAGTTCGCTCCCGGATTCGTAGCGGTCCTGCGGGCGGTGTTGCAGGCACCGCTCCAGCACCCAGGCTAACTCTCGGGGCAGGTTGCGGAGCAAATGCAGGTTGTCGGTCGCGGGGCGGACGCCGGTGTCCAACTCGAACAGCACGACGCCGAGCGAGAAAATGTCGGTGCGGTGATCCACAACTTCGTGCGGTTGCCCGCGGAACGCGGCCGCGTGTTCCGGAGACATGTACCGCGGCGTACCGCCGAGGGTGCCGGTTTCGCCGGCCGACTTCACCGAGATATTGAAGTCTACGAGCATTGGCCGGCCGTAGTGCGTGACGAGGATATTGCCCGGCTTCACGTCGAGGTGCAGGACGTTGCGGCTGTGGGCGAACGCCAGGGCGGTGGCCATCTGTTCGCCGAGCCGGCAGACGGCCGCGTGGAAGTCGTCCGCCGCCAGAGCCTCGCGGCCGGCCAGCGCCGTCGGGTCGAACGGAGCCTCGGAATTCGCGAGGGCGTCGATGGCGTCGAGTAGGTCTTGCCCCGACTTCGGCTGCCGCCCACTCGCGTGCAGCTTCCGCACGACGGCGGATAGCGTCGTCCCTGGCACGTACTGCAAACAGAGGCAATGCTTCTTCGTCGCCGGCTCCACGAACCCGGCGAACACCTTCACGATGTGTTCGTGTTCCAGCCCGGCCAGGGCCAACCCTTCGCCGGTGCCGGCCACAGTCGCGTCGCTGACTTTCAGCGCGACGAGGCGATTGAGCGACACCTGCCGCGCGAGGTAGACCGTGCCGAGGCCGCCCTCGCCGAGCTTGGTGAGCAAGTTGAAGTCGCCGACCTGCCGACCGACCTGCCAAAACTGAATGCTCGTCAGGTGTATCGGAAGTTGTTCCGGGCCGACCTGCGTGACCTCGGTGGACGACCCGCCCACGTCCTGCTTGTGCGTGTGCGTGGCCACGTCCGCCGGGTCGGCGGTGCGCGTCTCGTGCGGTTCGGGGGCCGGTGGCGAAGACATCGGAGGGGGGTCCATTCACCCGCGTTGCTGGTAGGATATGAGGAGTTCGCCCAATAGTAGTAGGCACACTCCGTGTGCCGTCTCCTGCCGGTCGCTAAACCGTAAAGCCGGTCACAGCGGCTGGAACGAAACGGCACACGGAGTGTGCCTACTACTATGGCCTCAGGAGTATGGCATGTCGTCGCCGCCCGTTTCCGTGGTTCAACTATACCAGCAGGCGTTCGCCCTGTCGCAGGATCGGTTCGAGGTGGCGAAGACCCTCTTCCCCACGGGCGTCACGCACGACACGCGGATGATGGACCCGTTCCCGCCTTATGTTTCGCACGCGGTCGGGTCGAAGAAGTGGTCCATCGAGGGACACGAACTCATCGACTACTTCGTTGGCCACGGGTCGCACCTGCTCGGGCACTCGGCCCCGGATGTGGTCGCGGCCGTGCAGACGCAGATGGCGAAGGGCACACACCCCGGCGCGTGCCACGATCTGGAAATCGAGTGGGCCACGTGGGTGAAGAAGCTCATCCCGTCGGCCGAGCGAATCCGCTTCACGGGCAGCGGCACGGAAGCGACGATGATGGCCCTGCGGCTGTCGCGGCTGTTCACCGGCCGGCCGAAGTTCCTGAAGTTCCAGGGCCACTTCCACG
>JBBQCQ010000165.1:0-7429 GCA_038318835.1 Gemmatales bacterium
GTCGCTCATCTCGCTGCTCGCGGTCAGTAGCATCAGTTCCGAGCGTGGCACCATCGCCGACTCGATCCTCAGCCGCGGCATCAGTCGGTATCAGTATTTCCTGGCGAAGTGGCACGCCCGCGTGATCGTCGTGCTGGCCACGTTCGTCGCCGTCGCCGCGATGGTACTGATCGCGTACTCGGCCCTCTTCACGGCCGCAACTAACGGCAGCGGCGTGAACCTGACGGCGTGGGGCGGCGTGTACGCCGTCGCCATGTTGGCGGCCGTGCTTATGGTCGTCGTCTCGTGGGGCGTGGCCATCGGTGCGATGTCCAACGGCACTGTCATCGGCATCACGATCTTCTGGATGGTCATCTTCGGCGGCATGGTTGCCCTGTCGCGGCTGCCGCACGATTACCCGAACTTGAAGTGGCTGGTGGACGGCCTTCGCAACGTCCTCCGCGGCGGCACGCCAACGGCCGACGTGCTGCAATTCCTGGCTGCGTCCGCGGTGCTGGCCACCGTCGGCGCATTCATCGGCCTCGCCGTCTTCGCCCGGCGGGATGTGTAATCACTCCACCGAACTTGCGACTCGCTCATCGGCCGTCGGGGGTTCCGGCGGCTGCGGCATTTCGGGCGGCACCTCGGGCGGCACGCCCAGCGGGTCGCCCGGCAGGGCTGTCCGCGTGCGGACGAGGGGGTCGCTGGCGTACGGCTTCGGCGTCCAGGCACAGCCGGCCGACAGGTTGACGACCACGATGAGGAAACCGACGCGCATGGTGTCCACTTTCCGAGAGTTCGTCACTTCGAGTATTCGGTTCTAACGGGGTCGCGGCTTCACCAAATCCCGCCCCTCCCCGTTCCGACCGCGACATTTTCCTAAATTTCTGTCACATTACCCGGACGGCCGACAAGTCTGGGTGTCCGATCCGGGGGAGGTCCGATGTTGCCATGATTACAACCGTTCCGCCGCCCACACTTGCGCCACAAGATGACGACCCGGTTCGGGCGGCCTTGACCAGCGCGATCGTCCGACAAGACTTGATCGCACAGGCGGTCAGCCGACTGAACCGCTGGCTGGCAGACCGGCCGAAAATGGTGCGGCTGCAAGAAGCCGAGGTGATTGTGAACGAAACCCTCAAGCGTGCCTGGGAGAGGCGGGCCACGTTCGACCCCGCCCGCGATGTCGGGGGCTGGCTGCACGGCATCTTGTCGAACGTCGCGTCCGAGAAGTGCCGCGAGTTGCGAAAGCAACCCGCCCAGTTGCCGGAGAAGATTGAATCGGCGGCACGCGAGGTTTCCTACGGCCAGGAACCCGGCGACCTGACGCGATTGTTGAACCACCTGAACGCCACCGACCGGAACTTGGTCACGTGGGCGGTCATCGAAAATCTGAGCCACAAGGAAATCGGTGAGCGTTTGAACATCCGCGAAGATGCATCGCGTCAACGGCTTCGCCGCCTTCTCAACGACATGAAACACGAGTTCCAGGCCTTACTACGGGAGGGCGACCGATGACGCCGAACCGTGACCGCCTCCAGTTAGAACTGCTCGCCGCCGAATACCTCGCGGCGGTCGAGTCCGACGATTTCGAGGCCCAAAACCGACTCTGGAAACTGGCCGAGACAGACTCGACGCTGGCGACCGCCTTCCGCGAGGTTCACTCCGATCTGATCGCCGAACAGGACGAAGCCGAGGCCGCGAAGACGACGGCGGCCGTGACCGACGCCGTCGAGACGCACCTGAAGTCGGCGACGATCGTGCGCGAGCCGACCGGCCCCGTTACGTTCGCGGATGTGGCCGACGAACTATTCCGCGCCCCGCCCGGCGGCTTGCCGCCGGAGGCCCACGCGCTCAACGCGAAGTTGCGGGACGCGAAGGAGCCGCTGCCGACGGACCTGGGATTGTCGGCCCTGATCGCGTTCGCGGAAGCGAAGTTCGGGGCGGCGTCCCGCGACTATTGGCGGGCCTTCCGCACGGCGGCGATCACCGTGCGGACGCGGGCCAACACGCGGACGGACGAGTATCAACTTGCGGCCCGCCGTGCGCCGAAGCCGGAGGACCGCAAATGATCGCCGAAGAGATCGCGCACCTCCGCAGTCGGTGCAAGCTGCCGGTCGATCCGTCGCGTTGTGGGCCGGTGATGCTGAGTCAGTTTTTCGAGGAACTGAATTTGTCGCACGTCGCGCTGCCGAACCTGACGTGCGGGGCAGTGACGGACCACCTGCGAGCGAAGGGCATGACTATCGACCCGGTCGGCGAACCCGAGTCGCCGCTGGCCGGGTGTTTGTTCTGGGTGAAGGAAGACGGCTGGGCGTTCGTGACGGCCACCGACATTTTGCCGCGTCGCCGCTTCTCGGCGGCCCACGAACTCGGCCACGCGGTGCTGCACCGCGACACGATGGGCGGCTTCCTGGCCGACACGGACATCAGCGAGACGGACGCGGCCGAGAGCCAGCGCGAGCGCGAGGCAAATCAGTTCGCCGCCGAGTTGCTGATGCCGAAAGAAGTCTGTCAGGCGCGGGCGGACGAGTTGGAGCGAGTCTACAACGCGTGCCCGCGAGGGGTGCTAGCTTACCGGCTGGCGAGCGAGTTGCTCGTGAGCCGCGAGGCGATGCGGTACCGGCTGAAGTCCCTGAGGATCGGCAATGACGAGTGACCGCGACGCCGTTCGGAGCTTCTTTCGCAAGCACGCGGCCACGGCCGTCGGGCCGACGCCGGTACAGCCGAACGTGACGCCCGGCGACGACGGCGACGAACCGGACGCGATCGAGCGTGGGTGCGAGATGCCCGAAGCCGAGTGGCAAGCCGTGGTCGTGTCGGAAGCCCCGGCCCGCGAGGGTGAGTTCCCGGTGCGGTTCATCGACGGATCGCAGGCTGGGCAACCGGTCGTGTGCGTGCGCACGGCCGAGGGGTGGCCGATCCCGCTGCTCATTTCCGAAGTCGGGGCGGTCGCCCTGCGCGGCGTCGGCCGGCGGTTCGAGCGAGAGTTCGTGGCCGTAGAGCGGGTGCTTTCGTTCGTCGCCGACCCCTTCCCGTGGGAGGAAGTCGAAGCGTTTGCCGCGGCCCTGGTGAACATTCCCGAACTGAAACTGCGAGTGCTGCCCGCGAACCTGCCGAAGGAGAAGTACAGCCCGTTCGACTACGAGATCATGCGGACGCAAGCCCGTGCCCGAGCGCAACAGGAGATGACGACGCTGGAACGTCTCGCGCTGTCCGTGGACCGCACCGCACCGACGCTGGTGGATGGCCCGTTGAACCGCGTGATGGGTTCGCCCGACCCGTTCGGCCCGTTGGTCATCGGCGTGGCGAAGACGCAGTCGGCCGACTACTTGCACGCGAAGGGCTGGCAGACGCTGCTCGATCTGAAACCGGGCCAGCGGACGCCGGTGTTCAAAATTCTCGGCCTCGGCGGCGGCCGCGAGGCGAACCTACCCGTCGCGTCGTGGTACTTGAAGCTCGCCGGCGGGCCGCAACTCGCGCCGAACTGGGGGTACGTGCGCGTCGAGGTGCCGTGGGGCCAGTTTGAATCGCAATTCAAGGGCGACTTCGGCTTCGTCAACCGCCTGTCGCGGTGGCTGATCGACGCCCGGTGTCGGACGGATAGCTACGCACGAATGCCGGTGTCGCTCGACCCGATCGTGCGGGCCGAGGATGCGCTCAAGCCGCTGTTCACGCCGCTACAGGTGCTCGTGAACCGCCTGTACCGTCAGGCTGGATTCTTTCGCACGAACGAGTTGTAACCCGTGCGGAACGCGGAGCGCGGAGTGAAAGACCTGCTCTCCTCCACTGGTGCCGGTTTCGAATTGATTCCGCATTCCGCACTCCGCACTCTGAGGATTCCATCGTGCCCACCGCCCTCGGCCGAGTGGCTGCCCCGCCGGAACACGAATCAACCAGCAGCGTGTTCTACTTCTGGGTCGACCGTGATCAGAGCGTCGAGCGGACGCAGATCGTCACCACGAAATGCACCATCGCCGGCCGCGAGGTCGCGTTCGTCGGCATCGTGCAAGAAGTCTACCGCCGCAGTCGGCAGAAGGACGTGGGCGAAGAAGCGGCCCGGTTCGACGGCCGCACGGCCGAGACGCCGCCGTTCGCCTCCGAGGGCGTGACGTATGCGGAAGTCGCGATCCTGCGCACCGACCCGGTCGCGCACACGCCGCCGACCGAAGAGAGCGAAGTCTTCCTGGGCGACGAAATCGCGGCCGCGAAGGGGTACGGCCTCGACCGCATGGGCCAGCGGTTCGACGTGGGTCTGCTCCGCAACGGCGGCACGGCGTTCGCCGGGCGAGCGGCCATCGACCTGGACTTCCTGTTGGGGAAAAACGGCGGCCACCTGAACGTCAACGGCATCGCCGGCCTCGGCACGAAATCGACGCTGCTGCTGAGCATGAACTGGCTGCTCCTCCGCGAGGCGAAGCGGCAGCGGGACGAGAAGCAGAGCGACCCGAAGCGGTTGCAGGTGGTGCCGGTGATCTTCAACGTGAAAAACTTCGACCTGTTCTTCATCGACCGCTGGAACACCGAGTACCGCAAGGACGAACTGAGCCACCGCAAGGAGTGGGAGGCGATGGGCGTGGATGAACCGCGGCCGTTCGACAAGCCGCGATTCTACGCACCGCAGGCGAAGGGGCTGGCCACACCCGTGCCGACCGGCGGCCGCACCACCGACGTGAAGCCGTACAGTTGGTCATTGTCGGATGTCATCGAACAGCGGCTATTCCCGTACCTCTTCAGCGAAGACGACGTGTACGACCCGAACTTCGGCGGCCTCGTCGGCGAGATGGAAGAGTACCTGACGAGCGAAACCGCCAGCGGCCCGAAGCTGCGGAAGGACGGCCCGCAGACCTTCGACAGTCTCCTCGACTGGTTCCGCGACGAGCGCGACACGCTGTTTACGGACTTCGTCAAGCCGACGAAGGGCAAGCTGCTCCGGCGGCTGAAGTACATCGTGCAGGAAGGCGACGGCGTGCTCGTTCGCAAGCAGCCGAAGGGAAACGCGCTCGTCATTCCGTCGGTCGGCCAAGACTCGCCCATCGTCATCGACCTGTACGGCCTGCATGGCACGCCGAGCCTTCAGCGGTTCGTGGTGGCGGCCGTGTTCCATCAGATTCAGCAGATTCAATCCGCGAAGCAGGTGGCGAACCTGAAGTACCTCATCACGCTCGACGAGCTGAACCGGTTCGCCCCGAAGGACAGCTCCGACCCGATCACGCAGAAGCTCGAAACGATCGCGTCGGAGGGCCGCAGCCAGGGGATCATCCTGTTCGGGGCACAGCAGCAGGCCAGCCTGGTGAAGCCGCGGGTGATCGAGAACGCCGCCATTCGGGCCGTCGGCCGTAGTGGCACGCTGGAACTCGGGGCCGACGTATGGAAGTTCCTCGGCCCGTCGGCGCGAAGTGCGGCGGCGCAGTTGCAGCCGGAGGAGAAGCTCTTGTACCAGCCGAGTTTCCGCGAGCCGATGCTGGCGAAGATACCGTTCCCGCCGTTCGCTCTGAGCGAGAACGACGCCGAGAGTTCGCTCGTCGGTGGTGGCGACCAGGGTTTGCCGCGCCGGGATTCGAGCGCGGATTTGGAGGCGTTCTGATTGACGACCCGCCTTCAAGGGCGGGCCGATCACCGCTTCGCGGGAAACCCCGTGAACGGGGGCTAAAAACAGGGGGACTTCATGCGCATCATTCACACGGCCGACTGGCACCTGTGCGACCGACTCGGGCGGCTCGACCGCACGGCCGACTTGCAAGCCCGCGTCGAGTGCGTGGCGAAGCTCTGCGAGGAACACGCGGCCGATGTGCTGCTCATCGCAGGCGATGTGTTCAGCGAGCAGGCCACCCTCGACGACATGACGCGGGCACTCGAACACCTTCGCAAGACGTTCCTGACGTTCTTCGCCCGTGGCGGCACCATCCTGGCCGTCACCGGCAACCACGACCGCGACGGCCGCATTAACATGGTGCGGGCCGGCATGATCCTCGCCGCGCCGGACGCCGGGACCGATGGCACCCTGACCGGCGGCCGCATGTACCTGCTCAACGGCCGGGGACTGACTACGCTGAAAGCCGCGGACGGCAAGAAGGTGCAGTTCGTGCTCGTGCCGTACCCGTTCCCGAGTCGGTACGAACTTTCCGCGGCCGACTATCGCAGCAAGGAGGAAGAGAACCGCCTGCTGCACGGCAAGGTGGCCGAGTACATTCGCGATGTCACAACGCACGAAAAGTTCGATGTGACGCTGCCGACGGTGCTGACGGCCCACCTGCACGTCCGCGGGTCGGAGGCACACGGCCTGTACAAGATGACCGAGCGCGACGACGTGCTGTTCGACTTCGCCGACCTGAACCCGGCGTGGGCCTACGTTGCCCTCGGGCACATTCACAAGCCGCAGATGCTCGGCGGGTCGGCCAACGTCCGCTACCCCGGCAGCCTCGACCGCCTCGACTTCGGCGACACGCACGACGACCACGGCGTGTTGCTACTGGACATCGCCGGTGCGGCGGCGGTGGTGCCGACGTCGCTGAAGATTCCCGGCACGGTCTTTCACACGATCACGCTCGCCGACCCGGACGCCGACCTGCCGACGCTGGCGGAAAAGTACCCGGACGCGGCAACGGCCATCGTGCGAGTCTTCGCCACGCCGGGCGGCACGCTCAGCCGCGACGAGGTCACGCGGCAGCTCCGCAAGCTGTTCCCGCGGCTGCACGACCTGCGGTGGGCCGACACGGGGGCTGCCGACGAGACCCCGCCGAAGTTCACGCCGCGGGCCGGATTCGAGACGACGGTGCGCGACTACCTGACCGAACAACTGGCCGTGGACCCGGACCGCGCGGCAGTGCTGGCCCTGGCCGAAACTTATCTGAAAGACGCGGGTGAGGCATGATCCCGAAGCGAGTCTCGCTCGAAAACTTCCTGAGTTTCGGCCCGAAGCAGCACATCGAATTCGACGACGGCGAACCCCTCTGGGTGGTCGGCGGGCCGAACGGCGTGGGCAAGTCGGCCATCTTCGACGCCATCACGTACAGCCTCTTCGGCGCGCACCGCGGTGGCACCGGCCGCGGCATGGACGAGCTTGTCCGGCACGGCGAGAACGGCTTCTTCGTGCAGTTCGAGTTCGAGTTCAACGGCGTCGGCTACCAGATCACGCGCAATCACAAGATCAAGGGTCGGCCGACCGCCCGCATCGAACAGCAGACGCCCGCCGGCGAGTGGAAGGCGATCACCGGCATCAACAGCGCCACCGACGTGAAGGGTTGGTCCGAGCGCACCCTCGGCCTGCCGATGGAGGCGTTCGCCGCATCGGTGCTGTTGAAGCAAGGCGAGGCCGATCAAATCTTGAACGCGACCGGCGCGAAGCGGTTGGAGACGCTCAAGAAGATCATCGGGGCCGAGCGGTACGAGGCGATCTCGAAGCGGGTCCACGACGCGACGGCGGTGCGAACCACGAAGCTCGACGACT
>JBBQCQ010000166.1:0-7426 GCA_038318835.1 Gemmatales bacterium
CACGGCGTCCTTACGCGGTCGTCGCGGCGGCGGGAACATGAGCTGGTGGCAAACGTCGATCAACTCGTCATCGTCATGTCGCTGATGCAGCCGGAGTTGAAGATTCACCTCATCGACCGCTACGTGGCGTCGGCCGAAAAAGGGGGGCTGAAGCCAATCGTCGTGCTGAACAAGATCGACCTGGCCGACCCCGTCGTCCTGCAACCGCTGGTCGGGGCGTACTCGCAGATGGGCATTCCCGCGCTGCTCACGAGCGCGGAGACCGGCGTCGGCCTCGACCGCCTGCGTGGGCTGCTCCGTTGTCGGGCGACGGTCTTCTCCGGGCAGTCCGGCGTCGGCAAGTCGTCGCTGTTGAACGCGCTTGAGCCGGGCTTAACCTTGCGGGTTCGCGAGGTCAGCGATGTGAACCAGAAGGGCAAGCATACCACGACCACGGCCGAACTCATCAGCCTGTCGTTCGGCGGCTGGGTGGTCGATACACCGGGCGTGCGGCAGCTGCAACTCTGGGACACGCGGCCGGAAGAGGTCGAGGGCTACTTCGCGGAGCTGCGGCCGTTCATCGCGCTGTGTCGCTTCCCCGACTGCACGCACACGCACGAGTCCGGCTGCCGCGTGAAAGACGCCGTCCGCCGGAAGCTTGTCAGCGGCCGCCGGTACTACAGCTACCTCGGCCTGTTCAACGGTGTGGAGGAGTGACGTTGGCGACCCTGCTTGGCTCGCCGGTACAACTGGTATCCCTTCCCGGATCGCACCACGCTCCGCACCATTCCTATCTCGCGGCAGTCGGCGGGGCGTAATTCCTCGTCGCGCAACTGGTATGCCAGAGTGTGGTCGCGTTGACCCGATTGGATGGGTATTTGCGCGCCGCGGACCCCGTCACCCCTACTACTGCGCTATGTTCGGCCGGGCGCACCCGTAGCACCGTCGGAACCGGCGAGCCTTGCCCCAGTTGAACGATCTGCACCACGGGCACATTCACATCCAACCTCGCGAGATTTTGTGGCTTCTCTGGCCTCGTTTGCTTTCCCATTCCCCGTTTGCGCGTCATCTTTCCGTAAGCACACAGATACCCCACGTGAGTGGAATGCGGCAAACGGAAAGGTCGCGACGCGGGGAATGCTGGAGTGTGGGAACAGGAGTTGAAGAGATGAACGTTCGCCGACTGAAGGTCTGTATGCTGACGGCCGCGGCCGTCGGAATGACCGCGGCCGACGCTTCGGCGTTCGGCGGGCGGTTGCTGGGCAAACTCAAAGGCGGGAGCGACTGCGGCGGTTGCGCGGCCCCCGTCGAAGCCTGTGCGGCCCCTGCTGCTGAAGCGTGCGGTGGGTGTGGCGCCCCGGCCGGTGGCTGTGGCGGTGCGGCTGGTGGTTGTGGTGCGGTCGGGGCGACCCCGATGGCGGGTGGCTGTGCTACCCCGGCCCCGGCCCCGACGTACACCACGGTGAAGGAAACCGTCATGGTTCCCACGCAGGTCGCCGAGACCCGCACCGTGATGAAGACAGAATGGAAGGCGGAATCGTACACCGCTTACAAGACGGAGTGCGTCCCCGAAACCAAGACCCGCACCTACACCGTCAGCGTCCCGAAGACGGAGACGGTGATGGAAAGCCGGACCATCACCAAGATGGTCCCGGAAACGGTGATGGAAAGCCGCACCGTCACCAAGAAGGTTCCCGTCACGGTGATGGAAACCAAGACCATCACGAAGAAGGTGCCCGTTACGAAGACGGTCACGGTGATGGAAACCCACTACCGGACCGAACAGGTCACGGAGATGAAGTCCAAGACCGTCCGCCACGTCGAAAGCGTGCCGACGGAAGTCCACGTCGGCCCGGGCCTCGTGGACCGTCTGAAGTCGTTCTGCGACCCATGCGGTGCGCAGTCGTGCGGCAAAACCGTCACGGTTTGCAAGAAGCACGTCACGTGCGAAACCGTGTGCGAGCCGGTGACGGTTTGCAAGAAGGTCAAGGAATGCGTTCCGGTGACCAAGCAAGTGTGCAGCTACGAGTGCGTGCCCGAAACCGTGACGGTGCCCGTCACCAAGTACGAGTGCGTGTCCGAAGTCGTGACGGTGCCCGTCTGCAAGCACCGCTGCGTGACGGAAACGATCCAAGTGCCGGTGTGCAAGACGACCCACGTGTGCGAAACGAAGACGGACACCTACACCGTCAACGTCGCCAAGCAAGTGGCCTACCAAGCCACCCGCAACGTGTGCGTGCAAGTGCCGACCACGGAAACTGTCATGGTCACGAAGATGGTCCCGACGATTGTTGAGAAGCAAGTGCTTGTGGCCGCCCCGGCGATGAGTGGCTGCGGTGGTCCGGCAACGGGCGGCTGCGGCGGTGACACTCCGGTGGCGACCTACGATCACGGTAGCAGCTACAGCGCTCCTCGCGCCGGGCTGTTCGACCGGATCAAGGCCCGCCTCGGCAGCATGAAGGGTGGCCTCTGCGGTAAGAAGAGCGACGACTGCGGCTGTGCGGCTCCGGCCCCGGCTTGCGGCGGCTGCTAAGTGATGTAACCCCCGCGTGAGGGCAAACCCGTCCGCCCTCACGCACACAACCCGAAGCCCCGGTCGGCCCCTCACCGACCGGGGCTTCCGTGTTTCTCCCAACACGGTTCGCCCTGCCCCTCGCTCATCCTTCTGTTGTCACTTCCCGCCCGATCGGGTATCCCTGAAGGAACAGGGTTCCTCTTCCCCCGACGGTTCTTCCTCATGCAAGTCACGCTCGAATACGGCAAGACCGGCCTCGCGGTCACGCTCCCCGACGATCGACTCATCGCCCCGCCGCTGGCCATCGCCGACGCGCCGCCACTGCCGGACGCGGCCGCCGCCATCGCCGACGCGATTCGCAACCCCATCGGCACGCCGCCGCTGAGCGAACTCGCGAAGGGGAAGAAGACCGCGTGCCTCGTGGTGTGCGACATCACGCGGCCGGTGCCGAACAAGCTGATTCTGCCGGAACTCACGCGCACGCTGGAAGAAGCCGGCGTGCCGCGAGCGGGCATCACGATCCTGAACGCGACCGGCCTGCACCGCCCGAACGAGGGGGCCGAGATGGTCGAACTCGTCGGCGAGTACATCGCTTCGACCTACCAGTGCGTGAACCACCACGGCAAGGTACTGCACGAGCACGACTACCTCGGCACCACGCCCAACGGCGTGCCGATGTGGATCGACAACCGCTACACCACGGCGGAACTCAAGATCACGACCGGCCTGATCGAGCCGCACCTGATGGCCGGGTACAGCGGTGGGCGGAAGCTGATCTGCCCCGGCATCGCGGCCCTGGAAACGGTGAAGCGGTGGCATTCGCCGCGGTTCCTCGAACACCCGAAGGCCGACTGCGGCAGCGTGATCGGCAACCCGGTTCACGAAGAGAACACGTACATCGCGCTGAAGGCCGGGTGCGACTTCATCGTGAATGTGTGCATCGACGGCCAGCGCCGCGTGACGTGGGTCGGGGCCGGCCACATGATCGAGGCGTGGCAAGTCGGCGTGCAGTTCTGCCGCGACGTGGTGCGGGCCGGCGTGCCCGAACTCGTGGACGTGGTCATCACGAGTTGTGCCGGCTACCCGCTCGACACATCGTGGTATCAGGCCGTGAAGGGGCTGACGGGGGCGCTGCCCATCGTGAAGAAGGGCGGCACGATCATCCTGGCCGCGAGCCTGACGGAAGGCCTCGGCAGCCACGAGTTCCAGGAGTTAATCCACGAGTACGCGGCGAAGGGACTGTACAAAGGCTTGAAGGTGGCCACTGTGGAGCGAGAAGCCCGCCCGCACAACACCTGCGAGATGGACGAGTGGCAAATCGTGATGCTGCAAAAGGTGTTGGCCCACTGTCGCGTGAAGGTGGTGACGAACGGCCTGTCGGCTGAGGTGCTGAAGACGTGCGCCGTCGAATCGGCCGCGAGCGTCGAGGAAGCACTGGCCGATTCGCTGACCGAGTACGGCCCCGCCGCGAAGCTGGCGGTGATCCCGAAGGGACCGTATGTGATGCCGTATGTGATGGGGGCGTGAGCCCATGCACCTGCGCGACGCCCTGACGCAGATCGCGGAGATTCGCTCGGCCGTCGCGGCCACGGAGCAGTTCCGCGGCTATCGGGCCGCACCGGTCGCCTTCTCCGGCGGCCTCGCGATTCTCGCCGCGGCCGTGCAACCGCTCGTCGTGCCGAACCCCAAAGCCGACCTGCCGATCTACCTCGCGCTCTGGTTCGGCGTCGCCGTCCTCGGCCTCGTCGCGGCCGGCGTGCGAATCGTCAAGCGCGACTGGTTCGCCGCCAGCGTGTTCCGCCGCGAACTCACGCGGCACGCCGTCGCGCAGTTCGCCCCGTGCCTCGCGGCCGGGCTGCTGGTCACGGTGGCCATCGCCCGTCATTCGACCGATGCGGCCTGGATTCTGCCGGGCGTCTGGCAGGTCGTGTTCAGCCTCGGCGTGTTCGCGTCGTGGCGGCTGCTCCCGAAGCCGACCGTGTGGGTGGGCGTCTTCTATTTGCTCTGCGGCACGTACAACCTGGCCTTCGGGCACGGCCCGGCGACGTTCGGCCCGTGGGCGATGGGCGTGCCGTTCGGCGTCGGGCAGTTGGCCGTGGCGGCGATCCTCTACTGGAACCTGGAGCGGACCGATGGCTGAGTCGAAACCGGCCTTCGACGGCCTCGACCGCGTGATGCACGAAAAGGCCCGCCTCGGCATTCTCACGTGTCTGCTGAAGAAGCGGCCGGGCCTCACGTTCACCGACCTCAAGGGCGCCTGCGACCTGACCGATGGCAACCTCAGCCGGCACCTGACGACGCTGGAAGAAGCGGGACTGGTGGAGATCACGAAGGGCACGAACGGCCGTCGCCCGCAGACGATCGCCAAGCTGACCGACGCCGGGGCGAAGCGGTTCGTGGATTATCTCGCACTGCTCGAAGGCATCGTGGCCGGAGCGCTGGAGTCGGCCGAGCCGGAACCCGCGAAGCCGAAGGTGCGGTTCGGGACGACGTGAACCCCCTTTACGATTTTCGCGTCACCCGGCGAAATTGCGCCCTAGACTCCCGGCACAGTGCCCCACCGCCCCCCCGTGAGAGTTCCGCCATGCCCGCGACCGCCACCGCCGAACGCCGCATTGCCACCCGGTTCCAGCCCGCGTTCGCCACCATCTGCCGGCTGTTCCGCAACGGCGAGAAGAAGCGACCGGTGGCCGGCCTCGTCTGGAACTTGTCCGAAACCGGCGTGAGTATGTTGATCGCGGGCGACCTGAAACCCGGCGAGCAGATGACCGCCGAACTCGAAGCCGAATCCGGCGGGCCGGCCGTGCGGGTGGTCTTGCGGGTGGTTCACACGTCCCCGGTGCCGACCGGCGATCGGTTGATCGGTGCCCGCTTCACGGAAGCACTCGACGCCGCCGCGATTCAGACCTTCGTGACCCCGCCGGCAATCGACCCGACCCACCGCGACGACGTACTCGACGGGTGGAAGCTGCCGAAGAAGGGGTAACGTCAGACGGCTTTCCGTCGCGGCCACCCGACGACGAGCGCGATCAGGCCCACGAGCGGGGCGAGGCCGACCATCAAGAGGCCCGTCTCGTAACTTTTCGTCGCCTCGATCTCTTGGCCGAGCAGGATTTGCGAAATGGCAGACACGATCCACCCGCCGGCCGCGAGACCGCCCAATAACACGCCCAGCCGCCGAGTTGGCAGTTCCTGAGCAAGCGAGTAGTAGATCGGGTGCAACCCCAGGATGCCCGCCCCGGCCGCGTACAAGAGCACGAGCATCGGCCAACCATTTTCGACGAACGGCACCGCCGCCCCGCACGCGGTGAGAGCCGCGAACAGCACGAACACGCCGACCCGCGAAGAATGCACCGACCACCCGCGGGCGACCAACACCGGGACAAGTCCGCCGGCTACAAGGCAGCCCACATCGGCCGCGATGAAGTACCCGGACGTGATCGCCCGCGTGGCTTCCTTCGAGTAGCCGTGGTGGTCTTGCAGGAAGAGAACGAGCCATGCGCGTAGGAATTGCCAGCTCAGCGTCAGCGATGCAACGATCAGCCCGAGCACGAGGACCATTCGCCACGGGAACGGGACCGCTTCCGCCCCGGCCGCCGGCGCGTCTTCTCGCGGCGGGGTGACATTTCGCCCGGCGATGAGCACGAACCAGAGCGGCACCCAGAGCAACCCGGCGAGGCCGATCGTCCAGAACGGGAACTGCCAAGCCTGCCCCGACCGCTCCGCCATCTGCACGTACAGCGGAACCAGGATCGCCCCGAGTGACGCGCCACTCTGCAAGATGCCGTTGCCGAGCGGACGGTCTTTCGAGGTGAGCACCGCCCGCACCGTCAGCAGTGCGCACGGCCAGTGCCCCGCCTCGCAGACGCCGAGCGCGATCCGGCACAGCAACAGCCAGCGGAACACGCCCGCCCCCGCGGTGTCCTCCGGCGATTCGAGCAGACCCGTGACGGCCGATTCGCCCGCGAGCGCAGTAGCGATGCCGGCAAGCGACCACCCCATGAGCACGGCCGGGTACAGCAGCCGCGGCCCAATGCGGTCGGCGAGCCAGCCGAAGAATAGCGACCCGGCCGCGAACGCGAAGCCGAAGCAACCTTCGACCATCCCCGCCCGCCCCTCGGCAAGATTGAACTGCGTCTTCAGCGTCGGCAGCGTGACGGCGAGAGCCTGCCGGTCCATGTAGTTCAGGAACGTCGCCAGCATCAGCGTGCCGCATACGGCCCATTTCCACGATGACGACGACACGCGATTCCTCCTTCGATTCGCAAGAATGCGTGCGCGCGATCTTCGCACGCGATCCGCTCCGCAGACTCCGCGTCGCGGCTAAACGGCTTTCGTCTTTCACTCCGTATTCCGCGTTCCGTACTCCGCACTCATACGTCCCACCCGCTGCCGGCGTGGTTCGCCATGCGGTCCAGGTACGCCGCCACCCCGCCGGCGAAAACGCCGAAGAGAGCCTCGCCCTTCTCCGCCGTGGCGGCGGCGGGCGTGCCGATGTGCCCTGGCCCACTCCGGTCGGGCATCGTCCAGCCGCGGTAGCCCGGTGCGCCGCCGCTGCCGAACGGCACTTCCGGCACCGTCTGCCAGTCGCCGACCAGGTCCGGGCGGAGGGCGAGCATCATCGACGTTTCCCACTCGCAGGCGTGGCCCATTTCCTTCTGCGTCAGGCCGGCGAAGCTCGGTTTCGCCGCGTCCCAGTAGGTGAGTGCCAGCAGGAGCAGGTCGCGGCGGTCGCGGTATTTTTGGCGCAGTTCAAAGATCGCCTGTTGCGAGGGGGTGGTGTTGCCGCCGTGGCCGTTGACGAAGGCGATGCGGGTGAAGCCGTGCGCCAGCACGTTCTCGGCCAGGTCGCGGAGCAGGTCGAGGTACACTCGCGGGGATGCGGAGAGCGTGCCGGGCAGGTCGAGGTGATGGTGCGAATTGCCCAGCCAT
>JBBQCQ010000167.1:0-7382 GCA_038318835.1 Gemmatales bacterium
CACTCAAAAACCCCGCCGGCCAGCCGGCGGCTATATACGGAGGTTCCTATGTTTTCTTCCTTCCTGCAAGATCGCACCCGCCGCGAGGTGCTGCAACTGTCCGCCGCGGGCGTGTTCACCGCCGGCATGTCCGGGTGGATGAAGGTGCTGGCCGACAAGGTCGCCACCACCCCCGCCGTGAAGGGCAAGCACAAGAGTTGCGTCCTCCTGTGGATGGACGGCGGCCCGTCGCACAAGGACACCTTCGACATCAAAACCGCCGGTAAGGGGGCGAGCGAGTTCAAGGCGATCAAGACCTCGGCCGACGGCATTCAGATTAGCGAACACCTGCCGAAGGTCGCCGAGGTGATGAAGCACGGCGTGGTTGTCCGCGGCATGAGCACCCCGGAAGGGGCGCACGGCCGGGCGAAGTATTACGCTCACACCGGCTTCCGCGAGGGGCAGGGCGGCGTGACCTACCCGAGCCTGGGTGCCCTGGTTTCGCAGCAACTCGGCCGACCCGACGCGACCGTACCGAACTACGTGGCCATCGCCGGCCGGCCGTATGGGGCCGGGTTCATCGGGCCGAAGCACCAGCCGTTGCTCGTGCAAAGCCCCGACAAAGGCCTGGAAGACCTGAAGGCACTGGTTTCGACCACGCAGTTCGACAAGCGGGTCGATCTCTTGAAGACGATGGAAGAAGCGTTCCACCGCGAGTACAAGGTTGACCCGATCAACGACCACAAGACGACGTATGATCGGGCCGTCACCCTGATGCAGTCGAGGGAGTCGAAGGCGTTCGACCTGTCGCAAGAACCAGCGGCCGCGCGGGCGAAGTACGGCAGCGGCAAGTTCGCCGACGGCGTGCTGATGGCCCGCCGGCTGGTCGAAGTCGGCGTGCCGTTCGTCGAGGTCGCCCTCGGCGGGTGGGACACGCACGACAACGTCTTCGAGCGCGTCAAGAAACTCTCCGGCGAAGTGGATGCGGCCCTGTCGGCCCTCATCAACGACCTGAAGGACCGCGGCCTGCTAGATAGTACGCTGATCGTGTGGATGGGCGAGTTTGGCCGCACGCCGAACCTGAACACCCGCGGCACCAAGCCCGGCCGCGACCACTTCCCAAAGGCGTGGAATCTGGCCATGTTCGGCGGAGGCCTGAAAGGTGGCCAAATCGTCGGCAAGACCGACGCGAACGGTGCCGAGGTCGTCGAGCGGAAGACGACCGCCCAGGACTTCCTGGCCACCGTCTGTGACGTGTTGGGGATCGACCACACGAAGGAAAACATCACCCCCAGCGGCCGGCCGATCAAGCTCGTCGACAAGCCGAACCCATTCACGAAGATGGTAGTGTGACCCGACTGTCAGTCTTCAGCCCCGTTTATGGGGCTACCGAACATTCCGCATTGCTCTCATCGCCTTTCCAACGGGCCGGATTCACCGGCTGTTCCGAAACGGCCGGGCTGTCCTGGCCGTTTGTCGTTTGGGTCGGACAGGAATGATTGTGTTTCCTGTTACCGTTTCGTAACGTATACTGAGAAAAATCACACCCACGGACAGACCATGTCCCGGGAGACGCCCGGCGTGAAGAAGGCCCTCATCAGCGATATCCACGGCAACCTCGAAGCCCTGGAAGCAGTCCTCGCCGACATCAAGTCGTTGGGGATCACCGACATTTATTGCCTCGGCGACGTGGTGGGCTACGGCCCCAACCCGCGCGAGTGCATCGACCTCATCATGGATTTCAAGCTCGTGCTGCTCGGCAACCACGACCAGGGGGCGATGTTCGACCCGGACGGGTTCAACCAGGCGGCCGAGAAAGCCATCTTCTGGACCCGTGCCCAACTCGAGGCCGGCAGCGAGGCCCGCAGCGTCCGCGAGAAACGCTGGGAGTTCCTGGCCGACCGACCGCGGTCGTTCAAGGAGAACGGCTTCCTGTACGTCCACGGGTCGGCCCGCAACCCGCTCAACGAGTACGTTTTCCCGGAAGATATCTACAACGCACGCAAAATGGAGCGGATTTTTTCGCTCGTGGAACGCTACTGTTTCCAGGGCCACACGCACGTGCCCGGCGTGTTCACCGAGAACATGCAGTTCCTCAGCCCCGAGGACATGGAGCACACCTACAAGCTCGACGACAAGAAGACGCTGTGCAACGTCGGCTCGGTCGGCCAACCTCGGGACGGCAACAAGAAGGCGTGCTTCGTGGTGCTGGAAGACGAAACGATCAGCTTCCGCCGGGTCGAGTACGACTGGACGAAGACCCGCGACAAGATTTACGCCATCCCGGACCTGGACAACTTCCTCGGCGACCGCCTCGGCGAAGGCCGATGAAATTGCGTGACTGCCGTTCCGAATGACCCACGGGCAACCCCCGTGGGTTTTTCCGTCCATACGATAACGGGTAGATTGTCCGCGTCAGCCCGACCTCTATTGCGATTCCTATGCAAAACAACGGTCTCTCGAACTTCGCCCGATTCGTGGTCGTGCTGGCCCTGTTCTCGGTGGCGTGGTACTACCTCTACCCGAAAAAAGACCCGATAGCGGACGAACCGGAAGCCCCGAGGCTGCCGAACATCACGCGCGAGCAGGCGGCGGCCGTCGCCAGCCCGGTCATCCTCGGCGGCACGCCGTTCGACGGCCTGTCGCCCGGCCGCCCGCCGAAGACCGTCGAGCCGCCGAAGCCGGCCGTGATCGTGCCGACCACGCCGCCCGAACCGCAGGCGTTCATCGCCCTCGGCGACGATAACTTCGCACTGAAGGTCCTGCTCACCAACCATGGGGCCGGCGTTCAGCAGTTGACGCTGACCAAGTTCGAGGACGCGAACCGCCGCGGCAAGAAGGTCGTGGACGCGGACGGCAAGCCGCGACCGCTGTTCCTCATCCCCGGCCTGATCCGCACGCAATTCTTGTACGTGGAGGATGACAGCCAGGTCTTCGAGCTTCCCGCGAACCTCTCCGCCGCCGACTTCGCCGCTGGCAAGAAGCCGGGTAAACAGCCCGACACCGACCGCCTCGCCCCGCCGTCCTATGTGCTGTTGCACTACCCGGCGAAGGACGACCCGGCCCGGCCGCTTGACAAGGACGGCAAGGTGAAGCCGGAGGACGACCGCTACCCGCTGGCGACGCTCGGCGAACGCGATTGGACCGTCGCGAGCGTGAAGCAACCGGCCGATGGGCCGTGGGAGGTCGTGTTCGAGACGACGCTCGCCGCCCCTTATCACCTGAAGCTCCGCAAGACGTTCACCCTCGACCGCAAGGATTACGACTTCAAGTTGAAGGTGGACATTGTCGGCCTGGAACCGCGATTGAAAGGGACGGGCAAGTTCCGCTATCAACTCGACGGGGCCATCGGCATGCCGGTCGAGGGGGAGTGGTACACCACGGCCTTCCGCACGGTGTACACCGGCTGGCTGGACGGCAACGGCACGCCGCGGCGGGAAATCGACGACCCCGGCAACATCCACTACCGCCACGGCGGCGAAGCCCTGGAGAAGCCGGGGCGGTTCACGTACACGGCCGTCGGCACGCAGTTCTTCGCCTCGGCCCTGGCCGTGGACGAAGACGTGACCATGAACGACCAGCCGTGGGAGTACGTCCGCCCGACCCGCGAACGACACCCCGACACGACCGAAGCCCCGGACCGGCCGCGGCAACTGTTCGAGCAGGAACGGTATTTCCTGTACGACGTGACCACGCGGGCGGTGACGAAAGTCTTCGACCCGGCGAAGGACGAAACGCTTTCGCACGCCTACGCGGTGTACAACGGCCCGCTCAAGGTCCGGCTGTTGTCGCAACTGAAGGGCAAAGACGCGGTCGCCCAGGAGACGGTGGACCGCTACACCGGGCGGTATCACCTCGACACGCTGACCGACTACCACTCGCCGACGTGGTTCGGCCGGCGGCTCGAAGGCATCGGCTGGACGAGCCTGATTATCTTCACCACGAATACCATGCACTGGCTGCTCGGCCTCCTACATGGCCTCGTCGGCAGTTGGGGCGTCGCCATTATCCTGGTGACGGTGTGCGTGCGGATGTGTCTGTTCATCCCGAGTCGTAGGCAGCAGGCGATGAACGCACGCACGTCGGCCCAGATCGCGGCCCTGAAGCCGCAACTCGACAAGCTCCAGGAGAAGTACAAGGACGACTTCCTCGGGTTGACACAGGCCAAGAAGGAACTGTTCAACCGGGCGGGTGTGAAACAGATGTCGCCGATGGGCTGTCTGTTGCTCGTCATACAGGCCCCGATCTTGATGGGCCTGTACTTCTGCCTGCAAGAGAGCGTGTTCTTCCGGCTGGAGCCGTTCCTGGGGTGGATTCCGAATCTGGCCGCCCCGGACATGACCGCGTGGTGGACCGAGTCGATCCCGATCGTCAGCGCACCGGCGTCGCGGTTCGGCTCGCTGAACTTCCTCTACCTGGGGCCGTTCTTTAACGTC
This sequence comes from Gemmatales bacterium, assembly GCA_038318835.1. Classification (GTDB taxonomy): domain Bacteria; phylum Planctomycetota; class Planctomycetia; order Gemmatales; family Gemmataceae; genus Limnoglobus. The sequence goes on from JBBQCQ010000167.1 coordinate 4,416, forward strand.
CTGCCGCTGGCTGCGGTGGTGCTGTTCTACATCCAGCAGAAGCTGACGATGCCGCCGCCGACGGACGACATGCAGGCGCAGCAGCAGCAGATCATGAAGTACATGCTGATCTTCACGGCCTTCTTCTTCTTCAAGGTGGCGGCCGGGCTGTGCGTGTACTTCATCGTCGGCGGCCTGTGGACGATCATGGAACGCCGACTGGTGCCGAAGCCGGATGTATCGAGGGCGAAGGCCGTGGCGATGGACATTCCGGCGGAAAAAGAGCGGTCCACACGACCGACCCCGGCCGCGACCACCGAGGGCAAACCACAACCATCCGGCTTCTGGGGGCGGATGAAGGCGGCACTCGAAGAGGCCCAGAAACAGGCGGAATCGCAGCGGCAGATTCGCAACGACCAACCGAACGGGGCGGGCGGCTCGAACGCGGCCCAACCTCCCCGAACATCGGCCGCGGAGCGGGCACAGGACCGCAAGAACAAGAAGAAGCGGAAGTAACCGAGGGGCAACGCGATGGCGGCGAAGAAAATCCTGATGCTGGTCGGCGACTTCGTGGAAGACTACGAGGCGATGGTGCCGTTCCAGGCGCTGACCATGGTCGGGCACACGGTCCACGCGGTGTGCCCCGGCAAAGAGGCCGGCAACACCGTCCGCACGGCCATTCACGACTTCGAGGGGGACCAGACCTACACCGAGAAGCCCGGCCATAACTTCGCGTTGACCGCCACCTTCGCGGAGATCGACCCGGCGAAGTACGACGCCCTGATGATCCCCGGCGGCCGTGCGCCGGAGTACCTGCGGCTGAACCTGAAGGTGCTGGAGGTCGTGGCCCACTTCTTCCGCGAGAACAAGCCGGTGGCGGCGGTCTGCCACGGCCCGCAAATTCTGGCGGCGGCCGGCGTGCTGAAGGGCCGAACGTGCAACGCGTATCCGGCCGTCGCCCCGGAAGTGGTCGCGTGCGGCGGGTTCTTCCGCGAACTGCCGATGGACGGCGTCCACGTAGACGGCAACCTCGTCACCGCCCCCGCGTGGCCGGCCCACCCGGCATGGCTGCGGGCTTTCCTGGAACTGTTGGGGTCGAAGATCGAGGCGTGAACTCGCCCGATCTCGTTCACTTCTTCTTTGAAGTAGGCTCTCGTAACCGCATCTGCTGCTCGATGGCCACACGCTCGCGCTGAATCTCTGCGGCGAGTTCGGCCTCCGTCGGCAGGTGCAGTTTTTACCGGGCGGCAAAGATTTGCTTGTTCCCTTCCGGCAGGGTGAACCGGACCACGGCCTCGCTCTTATCGGTACACAGCACAATGCCGAGCGGCGGGTTTTCGTCGGCCGCCGTTTCTTGGCGGTGGTAGTAGTTCACGTACATCTGCATCTGCCCCAGGTCCTGGTGCGTCAGCTTGCCGACCTTCAAATCGATCAGCACGAAGCACCGCGTCAGGCGGTTGTAGAAGCCGAGGTCGATGAAGTAGTGCTGCCCGTCCAGCGTGATCCGCTGCTGTCGGCCGGCGAATGTGAACCCCTTGCCGAGTTCCAGGAGGAACCCGCTGAGGTTGTCGATGAGCGCCTGCTCCAGGTCCGTCTCCCGGAGGGCGGCGGCCGGCGTCAGACCGGTGAATTCTAGCACATACGGGTCTTTCAACAGGTCCGTCGGCTGTTCGATCTCGTGCCCCTTCTTGGCCAGCGCGAGCACTTTCTTCTTGTCCTTGCTGAGGGCCAACCGCTCGAACAGGAGCGAGTTCACTTGTCGTTCGAGTTCCCGCGTGGACCACCGGGCGGCGACCGCCTCGGCCTCGTAGAAGCCGCGGGCGTCGGCCCGCTCGACCTTCAGAAGCAGTCGGTAGTGGGTCCAACTCAATTCGTGACGCAGTGCGTCACGAATTGGGTACGAGAGGTAAAATAGTTTCATCCGGTGTAAATTGGTGCGATCGAACCCCTGCCCGAATTCGCTTTTGAGTCGCTGCGAAAGCCCGGCGAGGAGTTGTTCGCCGTACTCGGCTCGGTCACGGCCGTGCTGCTCATCTTCAACGATGGCGCGGCCGATCTCCCAGTACGCGGCGACCATCGCGGAGTTGACGGCCCGCCACGCCTGCGACCGGGCCTCGGCGAGAATGGCCTGGATGCGGCCGTACAGCGGTTCAACGCCGCCGGCTGCGACGATTGCTTTCGGCTTCTTGGAACGGCTCATGGCGGCTCACGTGATCCGCGGGAAGAGCGGCGTCGGCTTGCCGTCCGCGAGGTCGGCCGTCACCCGCAGGTCGTCGGGCTGCGACTTCAGGTCGGCCGCGTCGGCGTACCGCACTTCGGCCCACGGCGTCGCGAAGTTGAAGCTCTTGTAGATCGTCTCCGCGCTCCGCGGGATGAACGGCTTCAGCAGGATGCTCGCGATTCGCAGCGCCTCGACGACGTTGTGCAGGATCAGCGACGCCGCGGCCGGGTCGTCCTTCACGACCTTCCACGGCTCCTTGTCGCCGATGTACTTGTTCACCGGGTACAGCAGTTGCGTCATCAGGGCTTGCAACGCCTGACTGTACTCGCACGCCTCCACACGGGTCCGCACTTCGGCCACCAGTTTCGCGGCGTCGAACTCGGCCGACACGGCTTCCGGCGTCCGCCCGGCCGTGCCGGGGAGCACGCCGCCGAGGCTCTTGAACGGGATTGTTAGCGTGCGACTGAGCAGGTTGCCGAGCGTGTTAGCGAGGTCGTTGTTGAACACCTTGATGAACTGGTCCGGGTCGATCTGTCCGTCACTGGGGTACGGGCATTCGCGGAGGAAGTAGTAGCGGAACGCCTCGGCACTGAACTTCTTGATAATCTCCCTCGGTTCGAGGAGGTAGTCCAACCCCTTCTTCTTCAACTCTTCCAGCCGCGACTTGCTGACCTTGTCGCCCATGAAGTATACGAACCCGTGGCTGAACACCTGCTTCGGCGGCTCCTCGCCGGCGGCCCACAGCATCGCCGGCCAGATGTGGCAGT
>JBBQCQ010000168.1:0-7378 GCA_038318835.1 Gemmatales bacterium
CGCGACGAGAGCGACCGGGATCGGGACGAAGTACTTTTCCTCTTCCAAGAAGCTCGCCGCCCCGAACCGCGTGACGCCCTCGGCCCAGGCCCGCAGTGCGGTGCCGGCGGCGCGGGCCGCCCCCGCCACCTCGGCCGCCGCGTCGCCGCACCGGCCGCTCAAGGCGAACGCTTCCGCGGCCGACAGCACGGCGTGGACGTCGTCCGCGTCGGCCCCGTCGGCGACCAGGGGTACGGCAATCGTGTCGCCGGGCAGGTCGGCGAAGGCGTAGTACGTCAAGTACGGCCGGGTCGCCGCAGGGAGCGTATTCTCCGCCTCGCGCAGTGGGTGAGTGCAGAAGAGCAACCACCGCGTGCCCGCAGGAACCGGCGTGTTGGCAATCGCATCCCTCGGCAGCGTGAGGAAGTCCGCCGCCTTCAGGCGGGCGAACCGGTGGAACAGTTTGCCGAGTAGGTCGCCCTTGTCGAAGGGGCGGATGCAGTGCATGTCGTGCCGGTTGGCCGCGCTGATCCACGGCGGCAGGCCGGCGAGTTTCGGCCGCTCGCCTGGCACCTTCGGGCCGAACACGAAGAACTCGGGGTCGAACACGAACGTCTGCTTGCCGTCCGCGTCCCGCACCTTGGCGGCCTGGGCGACGGCATCCTCGAACCGACTCGTCGCCTCGAACACCGGCCGCCGCCAGGGGATGTCCTCGAACTCGAACTTCAGGTCGCCGCTACCGGACTCCGGCAGGCCCAACGCCTTCCAGTTCGCCAACCGCTTGGCCAGGTCGTCGCGGCTGAGCACCTGGGCCGGCTGAATGTCGGCCCGGATGTCGGCCAGTTGCTGGTCCATCAAGTCGTTGTCGCCCTTCGCCTTCTTGAGGATGTCCCCGGCCACGCGGTCGTCGCTTTCCTGCACCGCCTGTTCGAGCCGCTGATTCTCCTCCTCGCTGAGTGAGCCGAGGATGCGGCTCTTGAGCGCCTCGTCTTGAATGCCCAACTCGGCGAACCGGTCGCGGAGGCTACTGTCCCGCCGCTGCTCGTGCGTGCCCTGCAAGACGAGGTAGTACGCTTCCACGTCTCGGACCTGGCCGAGGCGGGCGGCCCGGCCGTTCCGCTGCATGAGCGTGGCCGGCGACGAACTCAGGTCCCAGTGGATGACCTTGCTGGCCACCTGTAGATCGATGCCCTCGTCGGCCGCGGCCGTCGCGATCAGCACGCGGGCCGGTCCCTTCGGGTTCCGCAACTCCTCCACGGCGTCGAGCCGCTTGGCCTTGTTCATGCGGCCCTCGATGACGACACCCTTATTGCCCAGGTGGTTCTTGAGCGTCTCGCACGTCTGTAGGCTTTCGGTGAATAGGATGAATCGCTCGTCCGGGTGGCAAGCGAGCATGGCCCGCAACCATTCGAGTTTCAAGTCTTGCGCGCCCTCGACCCGCTCGCCCTCCGGCCCGACGCCGAGGAGTTTTTCGCCCAGGCACACGACCTCCAGAATGTCCGCGTCGGTGGCGACCCACAGGTCGTCCTCGTCCCCGCTGCGGAGCTTGACCGCGTACTTGTAAATCCCGTCCATGTCGTTCTGTTTTGCCTTGATTTCATCCGCCGTGAACTCGAATTGCTGGCTTGGGAAATAGACGGTGGCGTGGACCGCCTTCGACCGCAGATCGCCTTGGGCGATTCGCTGGGAGATTAGTCGGAGCAACCGGCGGAGGCCTTCGGTCGCCGGCCCCTTGTCGGTTTTGAACTCTTTCTCGGTCGCCCACTCGCACCGCCGCACGGCCCATGTGAACAACCAGCATGCGCCGGCGATGGAACTGCTCGTCAGCATTTTCTCGAGGTAGGCGATGACTAACCCGCTGAACGACTGGCCGTGTTCGCGCGCAATCCGACCGACTGTGCTCTTGATCTCCGCCACCAGGTCGAGGAACGCTGCGCTGGGGGCCGGCAAGAGTGGCATTGCTCCCGTTGCGTCGACCAAATTGGGCCGGCGGATGGTCAGGTTCGGGAAGATGCGGGCCTTCGACCACGACCGCACGTTGTCGTCACTCTGCCGCCGCCAGACGATGCCGGCGGCCGCCTCGCCCTGCATGATGCCGCGGAGTTGGGCCCCCTGCACGCCTGGCGCGAATGCGCGGAAGGCCTGCCCGTCCGGCCCCGTGACGCCGTCGGTGAGCAGGCGGAGGAGATTGACGAACTGGTCCTTGGACCGGAACGGCGTCGCGCTCATCAAAATGCCGAGCGCGGGGGCCGTGGAGTCGGCCCAGAACTGCCCGGCGAGGAGTTGCTTCACGGCCAGGTAGGTTTGCGTGGCCTCACGGCTGCTCACCGTGACGCCGGCCAGGTCGCCTTCGCTCGCCGCGTGGTGGCACTCGTCGACGATGACGACTTCCGGCCGGACGCCGGCCGGGAGTTTCTGCTTCATGCGGTCGGTCACATACTTGCGGGCCGCGTGCCAACTCGCCACGTGCACGCCGGACGTGTTCCCCTTCCCATACTCGCGGAAGGACGCGACCGTGTCCACGATGTTGACGCCGTCGACGACGCCATTGAGCACGTCCCGCAGCTTCGCCGCCGCGTCGTCCACAAGACCGCCAGACGTGAGGTACAGGCAGCGGAACCCATCCACCCGACCGCGGGCCAGGAGCATGTCCCGCAGGATGAGGGCAACTTCGACCGTCTTGCCTAACCCGACTTCGTCGGCGATGAGCAACCGCCGCGGCCCTGGTCGGTCGGCCGTCCGCCGCACGTACTGTTGCAGGGCGAGCTGGTGCGGGAACGGGTCCTTGTCCGTCGTCGACAGCCGCCCCGAAGAGATGTTTCCGAGCATCTCGAGCGCACCGAGCCGCATGATCGTGTCGTGTTCCGTGTCGGCCGTCGGCCCCGTCGGCAGGTCGAGCACACACTCACCGGGCCGGTAGCCGTTGCCGGCCTTCAGGCGATCGACGGCGGCCGGCTGTTGCTTGGCGTACCCGCCGACGAAGTCCTGAATTTTAATCCACGGGAACGTCCGTTTCTTGACGGCGTCCGTCTTTTCCGCGCCGACCGTGTAGGCGTAGTGCACAGTGCCAGGGGCGTTCGGCTCAGCGGGATTACAGAACAACAGATCGACGCTCGACCCGGTGTAGCTCGGGAGAGCAAAGACTTTGTAGGCCATCGGACCCTCGGTATGAGGTGGGAGGAAGCGACCCCACCTACTCCTTGCGTGAAGTTCTGGAAGTGTGACAAGCTTTCGAGAAAAATATCCGAATTGTTTAACTGACCCGATTACACTCGTCTGCACAATTCGTCGCGACGAGGAGTATAGCTCGGGTGGGCGTGAGTGTTACGCCGGCGGACCCCCACCCGTCGCGACGACGGGTGGGCTTTGGGCCAACAGATTCTGGTGACGCTCGCCATAGGCGCGGAGCGTGAACTGTCTTGCACTTTCGCCCAGCACTTCGATGGAAATCTCCAGCCGCTCTTTCGGCATCGCTCCTGGCACGCGGTCGGCCCACTCGACGATGCTGACGCCGTCGCCGTGGAAGTATTCGTCGGCCCCTAGATCGAGGAATTCGCGGTCGCCGCTCAGGCGGTAGGCGTCGAAGTGATAGATCGGCAGGCGGGCTGCGTACTCGTGAATCAGCACGAACGTCGGACTCGTCACGGCCATCGGATTGCGGACGTTCAGCCCCTCGGCGATCGCTCGTGTGAGGTGCGTCTTGCCGGCCCCGAGTTGGCCGACGAGGGCGAGGACCGCCTGCGGAAACAACAACGCCCCGAGTCGCCGGCCGAAGACTTCGGTGCCGGCGAGATCGGGGACGTGAATCGTCACTTCGTTCACGACGTCTTCGACACTTTGTGCGCCTTCGCCGTGCGGTGGCGAAGGTACGCGTACATGAACTCGTCCAGGTCGCCGTCGAGCGTCGCCAGAATGGCCGGCGACTTCATCTCGATGCCCTCGCGTTCGTCCCGCACGAGCGTGTACGGCTGCATCACGTAACTGCGGATCTGACTGCCGAAGGCGATTTCGCCCTTCGCGTCGTAGCGATTCGCCAGGTCGCCGAGCCGCTTCTGTTCCTCGATCTGGTACACCCGCGCCCGTAGCAGAGCCAGCGCGTTCGCGTAGTTCTTCGGCTGGCTGCGCTCGGTGCGGCTCTCGCCGCGAACTTCCTGGCCCTTGTAGTTGTAGATCAGCCGCACGCCGGACTGCGTCTTGTTCTGGTGCTGGCCGCCGGGGCCGCCAGAGCAGAACGTCTGCATCTCCAACTGCTTTTCGGGAATCTCGATCTCGATCGTGTCGTCGAGTTCCGGCGTCACGTCCACGGCCGCGAAGGAGGTTTGCCGGGTGCCGCCGTCGCCGAACGGGCTGATGCGCACCAGCCGGTGAACGCCCATTTCGCTCTGGAGGTAGCCGTAAGCGTACTCGCCGACGATGCGAAACTGCACGCTCTGGATGCCGGCTTCCAGGTTCGGTTCCTTGTCCATCTCTTCGACGGTGAACCCGTGCTTCTGCCCCCAGCGGACGTACATGCGGTAGAGCATTTCGGCCCAGTCGCACGCCTCGGTGCCGCCGGCCCCCGGCTTGATCGTAATGACGGCGTTGTTGGCGTCCTGCTTGCCGCTCATCATCGCCTTCAACTCGAACGCCTCGTACTTTGCCAGCGACTTCGTCAGTTCGGCTTCCATCTCGCCCTCGAATGAGGCGTCGTCGGCCGCCAGTTCCAGCATCGCGTTCAGGTCGTCGGCCGACCGCGCGAGTTCCTCGTAGGGCTTGAGCAGGACGTTCAGCACCTTCACCTTTTGAATCGTTTTTTGAGCGGCCTCCGGGTTGTCCCAGAAGGTGCCCTCGTTCATCTTGGCCTCGTAGCCTTCCCGCTGGCTCAGCTTGCCAGGGACGTCAAAGTGACCTCCGGAGTTGGGCCAGGCCGGCGGTGAGTTCTTCAGTCTTGCGACGCAGGTCCGGGTTTAACATCGGCTCGGCCTCCAGGGATCGAATCAGTAGCATAACCGCAGGGGTTCACCCCCCATTACTATACGACGCGAAGGGGCCGACGATGGGCAAGCTAACGGGCAAAGTGGCCGTCATCACCGGCGGCGGGTCGGGCGTGGGGAAGGCCACGGCCGCGGCATACCTGGCCGAAGGCGCGAAGGTGGTCATCAGCGGCCGCGACAAGGCGAAGCTCGACGCGGCCGCGGCCGAACTCGGTGGCGACGTGCTGACCATCCGCTGCGATGTAGCCCTCGCGCCCGACTGCGAAAGCCTCATTCAGTCGGCCACCCGGCACTTCGGCAAAATCGATATCCTGTTCAACAACGCCGGGGCGAACCTGAAGGCCCGCACCATCCGCGAACTGACGCCGGAGACGTGGGACCAACTCATTCGCACGAACCTCGACGGCACCTTCTACTGCACGCACTACGTGCTGCCGCAGATGTTCGAGCGGCACGACGGCGTCATCGTCAACCTCGTGTCGGTCGCCGGCAAGCGGGCGAACCCGCTGGGCGGGGCGGCCTACGTGGCGTCGAAGTTCGGCCAGGGTGGGCTGGGCATGTGCCTGTCGAACGAGGAACGCGAGAGCGGCATTCGCGTGAGCAACGTCTACCCCGGCGAGATCGACACGCCGATTCTCGAACAACGACCGAAGCCCGTGACGGAGGAACACCGGGCGGTGATCCTGAAGCCGGAGGATGTGGCCGCCGCCGTGCTGTTCGTGACGACGCTGCCGCCGCACGTGTCGATCCCGGAACTGGTCATCAAGCCGACCGTGCATCCGTTCTGGTGATGGTCGGACCCGGCATCAATGCCGGGCCGTCACTTCCGTAGCCCGTCCACGAACTTCTTCAAGTCCGTTGGGAGCGGCATGGTCCAGTGCAGGTGCTCGCCCGTCACGGGGTGCTCGAAGCCGAGTTCCGTGGCGTGCAGGGCCAGTCGCGGGGCCGGCGTCTCCGGCAGTGGGTCGCCGCCGGCCGTGCGGTTGTACACCTTCTCGCCGCAGACCGGGGAGCCGGCTTCTGCGAGGTGAATGCGAATCTGGTGGGTGCGGCCCGTCTCCAGTCGGCACGAGAGCACCGAGTGCTTCGGCAGGCGTTCCTCGACCGTGATGTGGGTGATCGCGTCTTTGCCGCTGGCGTCGGGCTGGCGGGTGCTGCCACGGCGGCCGTCGCCGCGGTCGCGGATGAGCGTGCTGCGAATCGTCCGCGGGCTGACCATGCCCGGCACCACAGCCAGGTATCGGCGGACGACGGTATGCTTGCGGAACTGCTGGCCGAGTTCGCGCTCCGCCAGCACCGACCGGGCGAACATCAGGAGGCCGCTGGTTTCCTTGTCGAGCCGATGCACGATCCGCAACGGCGGCAGCGACCGGGGCGGGCGGTTCAGTTGATTCGCGACGGCCCACTGAGCGATGTCTTGGAGGGTGGGATCGAGTTGCTTCCGCTGTTCGGTCCACTCCAACTCGGCTGGGTGGCGGACGCTGCTGATGCCGGCCGGCTTCTCGACGACCACAACATGATCGTCGAGGTGGCGAATCACCAGCGTCTCGGCCGTCGCGTTCCGCGGCTTGGCCGTCGGTCGGGTGAGCAACTCGACCAGTTCGCCCTCATGCACGCGGCGGGCCGAGTCGGTGCAGACGGAATCGCCGACCTTGACGCGGCGGTTCTCGATGAGTGCCCGCACGTCGGACCACGACGGCTGGTGCTCGTGCAGTCGCGACCGCAGCACCTTGGCGAGCGTGTGTTCCGCTTCCGCGGCGAGGACGGTGAAAGGGAGAAGAGTTGGGGGTGTCATTTCTTGAGGAGGTAAGTGATGAGTTGCACGGCGACACCGCCGACCACCGCACACCCGGCCCCGACGGCAATGAAGACGAACTGCCAGCTCCGCTTGCCGGCTTCCTCGTGATGCTTTTCGAGTTTGTTCACGCGGTCTTCAAGAACGAGGACGTGCTTCAATTCGTCCAACAACTTCTCGAATCTTGCGAGCGATTCTTCCATCACCGCTAGGCGTTCGCGGAGTTGAGAGACCTGCGTTCTCTCGAATTCTTTACGAAAATTGTCGTGTTCAGTTCGCAAGATCGCAAGTCCGCGATCAACGTCGCGGGCCAACGCAATCGCTGACTTACCGGTCACCGTTTTCCTCCCGCTCCATGTCGCGGATGTGTTGTGCGATGCGCTCCTGGACCTTTTCAAATCGTTCGCCGAGTACGTCGCCTACGATTTGCAACATCCAGATTTCCATCGAGATCGGGTCTTGAGTTTGGCGCAACGGGATAAATCGCCGCGAGGAACGGCTGCGCCCATCCGAATCTTTTTCGTTCAGTTGCGGAATAATGATCGGGCCATTCCCGATCGGACCGCTCATCTGACTTGTCTCCCACGTTAACGTCGCTTCTCGTGCCTCGTCTTTTGGAGGACTGGCCTCG
>JBBQCQ010000169.1:0-7369 GCA_038318835.1 Gemmatales bacterium
CCGCGGATGCCCGTTTCGTGCAGCGTCAGACGGAGGTCGATGCCGCGACTCAACAGATCGCCGAGACTCGCGACGAACTGACACGGCAGTCGCATGAAGTGCTCGCGGAGCGCCGCAAGGTGTTGGATAAACGGTCGGAGATGGAGCGGCACCTGACCGAAATGCGCGAGTGGTACCGCCGGAAACTCCGCGAGTTGGCAGCCGGGCGTAAGGTTGATGAAACCGATATGCCGAGGCTCGTAGGCGAGAGCGTCGGCATCCCGTCGCCGCCCGCCGTCGAAGTGCCGACCGCGGACCCGGACCCCGGCGACCAACACCTCGGCGAATTGCTGAAGTCTCGCGGTCTCGTCGATGAGGTCACGCTGCAAGCCCTGTGGGGGGAGGCCCACCGCCAGCGGCGGACGCTCCGTCAAACACTCCTCGCCAGCGGCGCCCTTACCTTGTACCAGCTCGCGCTGATCGAGGGCGGAAACCTGGACGGCCTCATGCTCGGCCGGATGCGCGTGGTGGACCGCGTTCGGGCGACCTCCAAGGAGACAGCCTACCGCGTCTTCGACCCGTCCCGGCCCGGCGGCCCGACTCGCGGTGTCTACGTCCTGCGGCACCTGACCGAATCGGAGATGCAAGACGCCGTTCGCCCGGACGAATTCCGCCAACGGTTTGCGACGATGGTTCAGGCGAGCCACCCGAATCTGGCGAACACCCTCGAAGTGATGGAGATCAACAAACGGCCGGCGGCCCTGCAAGAGTGGGTGTCCGGCCTGGCTTCGGCCGATTGGCCGCCGGTCGCAGCCACGCCCGGCGTCTGGCTGAAACTGCTCGCGGACGCGGCCAAGGGTATTCATCACGCCCACCGCGGCGGACTCGTTCACGGGCGACTTGTGCCGGAATCGTTCCTGCTCACGGCCGACGGCACCTTGAAGATTCTCGGCTTCGGCGACCCGCTCTGGCTGTCGGGTGGTTCGCAAACAGTCGAACCGCCGCCCGCCGCAGACCTGCGCGGGCTGGGGCAGGTCGCGTTCGTCTGGTCGCAACTCGGCTCGCGCCGTCGGGGCACCCGGCCGAAGCCGCTACCGGCAGAACTGACGAACGTGATCCGCCGTCTGGAGATCGGCTCCGAGCCACCGATGGGCGACGTGGTGGCCATCGACCGCCCCTACGCCGACGCGGCCGAACTACTACGCGACCTCGCCCGCCTGACGGAATCGCACCCCTGCCCGACGGATTCGTGGGAAAAGCTCGTTCGCTTCGCCGCCGACAACTCGCCCGACGTGCCGCAACTCAAGGCGTCGGCGTAGGCTTGTCGGCCGCGAGGAGGTAACCGTAAGCTCGCAGACCAGGCAGGAGCCACGCATTCGCAAGTCGGCCCGTCTCGGACAGACCCACGGGCCGCAATTCCCGCACCACGAACCCCGCGTTGCGAAGCAATTCGACGATCTCCACTTTACGAAAGTGGTAGAGGGTGAGCGGTGCTCCGCCATAAGCTTGTGACATCGTGATGTCACCCGTGCGGAACCGCCGTCGGCCGAGGCGATGAAACCCACGGTTGTGAACGTGAACCACGAACCGCCCGCCGGGCTTCAGCACCCGGTACGCGCTCCGCACAGCCGACCGCCGATGGTCCGGGCCGCGGACCATGCCGAGCGTGCTAAACAGACAGGCGGCGTAGTCGCACGACTCGTCCGCGATTGGCGCGAGGTCCACGAGGTTCGCCGTCACGAAGGTGGTCCCCGGATTGATTTCGCGGGCCTTCGCCAGCATTTCGTCCGACAGATCGACCCCGACGCACTCGAACCCTTTTGCCGCGAATTGCCGGCAGAGGCGGCCGGTCCCGCAGCCCAGGTCGATGAGCCGGCCCGGTTTTGGAAACTGTTCCTCGCAGAACCGAACATCGACGGCCGCCAGCGTCGAGGCGGCCATTTGCCGATCGTAGTCGGTCACCATCTCGTGGCTGTGCAGGTAGTCCCACAAGCCGCGATCGACGCCGGGCGGCAACTGCCAATCTGGTATCATGTCCGTGTTGTACGACCCCCTGCGAGGCATACATGGCCCCCACCGATATCCGCATCAAAGATGTCGCGTTCGAGTACGAGGACTTTCGCTATCGCACGCCGATCAAGTTCGGCGGCGTCGCACTCGACCGGGTCACGCTTCTCAACGTCGAGATGACCGTCGAACGTATCGACGGCAAGACCGCCCGCGGGTTCGGGTCGATGCCGCTCGGCAACGTCTGGGCGTGGCCATCGCGGACGATGAGCTACGACGGCACCCTCGCAGCGATGAAGCAACTCGCGGACAAAATCACCGTCGTGTACCGGGACTGCCCGATGTCGGACCACCCCATCGAAATCACACACACACTGGAACCAGAGTTCTTCCGCGCGGCCGACGCGATTGGGTCTCCGGAACCAATGCCGAAGCTCGCGGCGCTCGTGGTGGCGTCGGCATTCGATGCGGCCCTGCACGACGCCTACGGGAAGGCCCACGGGCGGAACTGCTACCGGACCTACAGCCGCGAGTTCCTCCGTCCCGATCTCGGCCACTTCCTCGGCCCGCAGTTCGCGGGTTTGCACCTGTCGCAGTTCCTCGCGATGGAACCGCAGCAGCAGTTGCCGATGTACCACCTCGTCGGGGCGCTCGATCCTCTGACGCCGGCGGACGTAAAAGGACCTGTCGGCGACGGCCTACCGGAATCGCTCGAAGAATGGATCGTTCGCGACGGCCTGACGCATCTGAAAATCAAGCTCAACGGCGATGATGCCGGTTGGGACGTCGGCCGCGTCGCCGGCGTGAACCGCGTCGCCGAGGAATCGGCCCCTGGTCGTGCGTTCCACTTCTCGCTCGACTTCAACGAACGCTGCCAGAACGTGGAATATCTGCTCGAAGTCCTCGAACGTGTCCGGGCCGAGTCGCCACGGGCGTTCGACCGCATTCAGTACGTCGAACAGCCAACGGCCCGCGATCTGCGTGCCAACCCGGCGAACAAGATGCACACGGCCGCGAAGCTGAAGCCGGTCGTCATCGATGAGTCGTTGCTTGACCTCGAAACGCTGTTGCTCGCCCGCGACATGGGCTACACCGGTGTCGCGTTCAAGGCGTGCAAGGGGCAATCGCAGACGCTCCTGCTCGCGGCCGCGGCCCAGCACTTCGGCCTGTTCCGCTGCGTCCAAGACCTGACGTGCGTCGGTGCATCGCTCATCCACTCCGCCGGCATCGCGGCCCATGTTCCCGACGTGGCGGCCATCGAATCGAACGGCCGCCAGTACTGCCCCGCCGCGAACGCCGGGTGGGAGGAACGCTTTCCCGGCGTGTTCACGATCCGCAACGGAACGATGAACACGAGCCTGTTGAACGGTCCGGGCCTGGGAGCGAAGTGATTCGCGAATTCATCGCAGCAGCCACCAGAGCAGACCCGCGAACATCGCCAGTCCGACGATCCCGGCGACGACCACGAGTTGCTTCGCGCGCTGGATCGCCTTCACCTTCTGCGGCACGAACATTTGCCACTCGCTGAAGTCGTCGGGCGTGACTTTCACGGTCGGCTCGGGGGCGGAGACCGTCGGATTCTGAAGCCACCAAGCATGGCTCCACCCGTACTTCATGATCAAGATCACCGGCCGCGTCAGGGACTTCGTCTCGAACTCGCTCAGCTTGTTTTGCACGTAGTCGAAGAACCACTCGGCCCGCTCCAGAAACTTCATTCGCTCCTCGCCCGTGGCGTGCTTCGCGGCGTACTGGAAGACTTCCACTTTCCGCATGTCCTGGGCAGCCCACGTCTCCGTCGGGTATTGCAACTTCTCCGGCGTGTCCAGGATCGGCCGTGCGTGGGTGGCCATCCAGCGGGCGTAGTGCAAGAGTGTTAACCGGGCATAAGCATACTCGCGATCGAGTTGGCCGAGTTCGATCTTATAGTCGAGATAGCGGCCGACGGCTTGCAGGGTCATCGTGTAGAACCATCGCAGTTCCGCGTTCAGCAGGTCGAGCCGGTCGAGGTTCTGCTTCGGGTGGACGACGCGGCGGAGGATCTGTTCTGCTTTGTTCAGGTACTTCGCGTCGCCGGTGAGTTGGTGGCCGACGAGTAGCGCGAGAATGGAATTCGCCGCCGCTCGACCGGGGCCGTGATAGCCGCCGCCGCCCGACTCCGTGGCAAGGCCGGTGTACTCCCGCGACAACAAGCGGAACGGCGTGCGGGTCGGGTCTTCCATCGCGAGGACGAAGTTGGTCAGGTCGAGGGCCGAGTCGCAGTAGAGCGGATTGCCGGTGAGGAAGTACGCGAGCATCAACCCGGCGTTGTAGTTGTGCGACGCCGACGGACCGCCGCCGACGGCGTAGGACTTCTTCAATTGTGCGGCCGTCTCGCCGAGTTCGTCCATCTTCTGCGTCAGGCTCTCGACCGGCCCACGTGTCAGCGACTTCGGGTAGCTACGGTGCGTGCCGGTGTCGGCCTCGGCGTAGTGGTACGTGTGCCAGAAGAGGCCGCGGTTGTAGGCCGCTTTGTCGCCGTCGGTGTGGTAGATGTCGATGTCGCAAGTGTGGTCGGCGCACTCCAGCCCCTGCGTGAGCCACCGGAGATCGCCGCTGCGGAAGAACTGAATCAGGAACGCGGCCACACAGTCGTACTGGTTGTTGTAGTGTGACACCATCGGAGCAGCCGATTCGCGAGAAGCTCCGCTGACAGAATCGTCATCCTTTCTGACCTTGTGGTAGACCGCCTCGTGGTCGCCGTACAAGTCGCCGAAGTGCCGCCAGCCGTATTCGTCGAGCTTTTCCCGTTTGTGCAGGAACGTGTCGGCCCCGTCCAGCGCCTGATCGACGAGCGCGAGGTACTTCGCGTGCGGGTCGGTCACCCTCGGCGTCAGGTACGGAACCGCCCCGGACGCCGCGTACCATTCTGGGTCGGCGGTGCAGACGATCGGTGATCGGCACCACACCATCGGCTCGGCGGTGATCTTGTCACGGCCGAAGGCGAGGGCGAAGGCGTGCGACTTCTGCTCGCCGCCCTGCAACTCGTGGCCGTGCTGCGACTGTTGCGGGAACAGCCGCACGAGCAGCCCGCGAGAATCGGCCTCGATGGCTTTCGGAAAGTTCTCCCAGAACGCCGGCATCGTCACGCCGCGGAAGTGTTCGCCGGCCGCGACGGTCACGATCGGCGTGGCCCGATTGCCCTTCGTGGTTTGCTCGCCGACCCGCAACTCATAGCCGCGGAACACAGTCGCGATCTGCCGCTCGGCCGTCAGGTGGTTAGCACCCTGCCAGTTGTCGCCGCCACTCGAATCTTGGTAGACGCTCGCCGAGGACTCCTCGACGCCGGGCGATCCCCGCTCTGTGGACACCCGCACGACTGCCCCCGGGTTCGGCTTCGTGGTGCCGAAGTCCATCGGCTCGAACTCGCCGACCACGGGCCGGCTGTGGAAGGCGTCGAGGTCGAACGGCACGACGACGGTCAAGTCACGGAATCGTTCCGTGCCGACGGTGCCGAGATCCCAGTTGCCGCTGGGGTGGGAGGCCGTGAGCGTATTCCGCACAAGAAACCGTACTCCGACCGCACTCGTTCCGGCGTATAAGTTCAGGTCGGCAAAGACGGCAAGGTCAGCGAAGTTGGCCCCATCGATGTGCGAGGCCGTCACGTGGACGCGGACGCAAGTGCGGACGGGGCCGTCTTCGAGAACTTCGACGCGGTGCGTGGTAAAATTGGCGTTCCAGTGGCTGCCGTCGTCGCTGATCTGCGTATCGGTGTCGGCGAACGGGCAGCCAGCGCCGGCCCCGAATGTGAAGGTTCGGGAGCCAGTGTCGATGCGGAGCACCGCCCCGTCTTGCTGAACGCGCAGCCGCGGGCCATCGGCCGAGCCCTCGCCCAACTCGATGCGGTATCCGCACGCCTCCGTCACGCCGTCCCAGGTCGCGAGGAAGTCGAACAGGCACCACCGCACGCTGCCGTCCGGCCAACGGTCGAGCACCTTCGTTTGCAACTGGTGCGGGCCATCCGGGCCATGGAGTTGGAACCGCTTCTCATCCGTCACCGCTCCACACGGCCACGGTAAGCCGACAGTAACGGGTTCACCGTGGCGGGCGCACGGTTCGAGCGTGAAGAAGCGCAGGGAACAGGACAACGGCGACATCAAAACACCCAGGGCGAGGTTTGTGTTCCATAATGACTCTATGCCACAAACCGCCCATCGCCCGCTGGTTGTTTTCGCCGATGACTGGGGCCGCCACCCGTCGAGTTGTCAGCACCTCGTTCGTCATCTGTTGCCGCATCGTCAGGTCGTATGGGTGAACACCATCGGCACCCGGCCGCCGCGGCTAGACTGGGGCACCGCGAAGCGGGTGATGGGGAAGTTGCGACAGTGGGTCAAACCGTCATCGTTTAACCGCGACGCGGAGACTTCAGAGCGAAGCGTGGCACCGCGGATCGTCGCCCCGAAAATGTGGCCGTCGTTCAAGTCGCGGTTCGCCCGGTCGCTGAACCGCAAATTGCTACTCCGTTCGCTCCGCCCTGTATTCGAGTCCTTCGCACAACCGCCGGATGTCGTCACGACACTGCCACTCGTGGCCGATCTTGTCGGCGAACTCCCCGCGAACCGGTGGACGTACTATTGCGTCGACGACTTCAGCGTGTGGCCCGGTTACGACGGCGAGACGATGCTACGAATGGAACGCGACCTGGTGCCGAAGATGCAGGAGATCGTGGTCGTCAGCGAGACACTCGTGAAGCATATCGCCGACCACGGCCGAGTGGCCCACTTGCTGACGCACGGCGTCGATCTGAACCACTGGCGGAATGACTCGATGATCGATGTGCCGGAGTTCGCGAGCCTCACGCCGCCGTTCGTGGTGTTCTGGGGCGTGATCGACCGGCGGATGGACACGGCCTTCGTCCGGCGTCTCGCCGAGCAGTTGGCGTCCGGGACGCTGGTGTTCATCGGGCCGCGGGAAGACCCGGACCCGGAATTGCTCAATCTGCCGCGACTGAAGGCACTGCCACCGATGCCGTTCGCACGGCTGCCCGCCGTGGCGGCCGCGGCGAGCGTCCTCGTGATGCCTTACGCCGACCTGCCCGTCACGCGGGCGATGCAGCCGTTGAAGTTGAAGGAGTACCTGGCGACCGGCAAGCCGGTCGTCGTGCGGGGCCTGCCCGCGACGGCCGAGTGGGCGGATTGTTGCGACGTGTGCGATACGGCCGCGGCGTTCGCGGACCGCGTGAACGAACGCCTCACGGGCGGCGTGCCGGGGCATCAGCAGTTGAACCGCGGGCGGCTGGACGCCGAGGGGTGGGCCGGGAAGGCCGAGCAGTTCGAGCGGTGGGTCGACGGGGTCACTTCGGCGGCCACTTGAGGTGCCGGTCGAGGAATGCGAACGTGCCCTGGCC
>JBBQCQ010000170.1:0-7356 GCA_038318835.1 Gemmatales bacterium
ACGGCATCACGCCGAAGACGGTGCAGACGGCGATCAACAGTGGTATCGAGGAAGAGATTGAAGCCCACCAACTCGCCCAGGAAGTGGCCGGCAACGACAAGCAAGACTACGTGACGGCCGAGTTCCTGGAGGCGCTGCAGAAGGAGATGCTGACCGCCGCCGAGAACCTGGAGTTCGAGCGAGCGGCGAACCTCCGCGACCAGATCGCGAAGCTGCGCGGCGAGAGCGTGGCCAGTCCGCAGGTCAAGAAAGCGAAGGGCAGCAAGGGCCGCCGCGGCAAGCCGCGGTGAGCGTCAATCCTGTTTTGGCGAGCCCAGCACCTTACGGTGCTCGGCTCGCCAAATCGGGTCGCGCCGTTGGCACCACGAACAGGATCGTACACACGCCGATCACTGCCCAGCCGCCGATGATCCACTTCACCAACTCCGGCAGACCCGAAAACAAAATGCTCAGGCTGACCACCGTCACCACGGTACACACGGCCATCACCTTGATCGGCCGACGAATGCCGCGGTAGCGTTCCCAGTCGGCGATCAGTCGGCCGAAGATCGGGGCACGGCGGAGCCATCGCGAGAAGCGGTCCGACGAGCGATCGAAACAGTACGCGGCCGACAGCACCCACGGCGTCGTCGGAATGCCGGGCAGAAGTGCCCCGACGACCGCGAGGACCACGAAGAAGCAGCCGAAGCTCAGGAAGACGATACGCTTCACCCCGCGGGCACGAATCGGTCGCGGACGGGGCAGCACGGGGTCAGTCATGTCGCTTTTATATAGCCGCCGGTTTACCGGCGGGCTTTCCAAAACCCACCGGTAAACCGGCGGCTCTCTAACGATCCCATGAACCGTCGCCCCCTCGGCACTACCGGCCTGAATGTGTCTGTCGTCTCGATGGGCGGGGCCGCCATCGGCCAGCAGTATGGCCCGGTTGGCGTTCGCGAGGTCGCCGATACCATCCATGCTGGCATCGACGCGGGCCTCAACCTCATCGACACGTCCGCTTTCTACGGTGAGGGCCAGTCGGAAGAAATCCTCGGCGAAGTTCTCGCGGGCGGGTGGCGCGAGAAGGTCATTCTCTGCACGAAGGCCGGGCGGCAGACACGGACGCGGTTCGACTTCACGCCGGCCGGTATGCGGGCCTCGCTCGAAGGCTCACTGCGACGACTGCGCGTGGATGCCGTGGATGTGCTGCTCGCTCACGACATCGAGTTCGCCGACGATCTCGAACGGGTTTTCACCGACACTGCCGACGTGCTGCACGCCCTGAAGCGCGAGGGCAAGTGCCGATTCGTCGGCATGTCGGCGTACCCGCTGCCGGTGCTGCGGCAGGCCATCGAGCGGTGCGACCTGGACGTGGTCATTTCGTACTGCCACTTCAACCTCCAGAATCAACTCTTGCTCACGGACTTGCTGCCGACCGCGGTGGCTCACGGTGTCGGCGTGTTGAACGCCAGCCCGCTGGCGATGGGCTTACTGACGAACGTGGGGCCGCCGCCGTGGCACCCGGCCGGCGACGCGGTTCGGCAGGCGTGCGCCGCCGCCGCGAAGCTGTGCCGCGACCGCGGGGCAGACATTGCCACGCTGGGGATGCAGTTCTGCTATGCCGAGGCTGCGATTTCGAGCACCATCACCGGAACGGCGAAGCGGAGGGAGTTGGAAGCGAATGTGATGGCGCTGGCGACGCCCGTGGACGAAGAATTGTTGACGGCCGTGCGGGCCGTCCTGGAACCGATCCGCGATCACGTCTGGTCGTCGAGGGGTTGCTGAACGCCGGTGCCGTCGGGGACTTTCGTTTCCAGTTCGGTGGCCGTGGTCGTCTGGAGGCAGACGTCCTCGCGCCGGGGCACCGCGTGATCGATGAAATCGCTGCCGGACATCTCGGCGATGGAATCGCCGAGCAGGAACGTGCGTTCGATGGCCGAGCCAACGACGACCGCCCGCGGGGCAGGGGTGACGGCGTCCACGCCGGGTTGGAGTTCGCCCATGACGCGGCGGATGTTGTCGCTGATTTCCAGGAAGGCCTCAGCACACTGCGGGTCGAACTGCCGGCCCATCTGGCGGGCGATCTCGGCGAACGCGACTTCGGGCGGGCGGCCCTTCTTGTCCACGTGGTACGGCCGGTCGCTGGTCATGGCGTCGAAGGCGTCGCACACGGCGACGATGCGAGCGAGCAGCGGAATCTCTTCGCCGGCCAGGCGGTCGGGGTAGCCGGTGCCGTCCCAGCGTTCGTGGTGGTTGCGCACGATGGGGATGATCGTCGCCAGTTCCGGGATGCCGGCGAGGTAGTGCGCACCGAGCGTGGTGTGTGTCTGCATCTCGGCGAATTCTTTCGCCGTCAGGCGGCCGGGTTTCTGCAGAATCGCGTCGGTAATGCCGATCTTACCAATGTCGTGCAACGGCGTGCCGGTGCGGACAAGTTCGATCTGCTCCTCAGGCAGGTCGAGCTTCTCGGCGAGCATGATCGAATACTGCGTCACCCGCCGCGTGTGCCCGCCGGTGTAGCGGTCCCGCAGTTCGACCATGTCGGCCAGCGTGGTGATCGTCTTGAGGAAGAGTTCGCGCTGCTGCCGCAACAGGTGGGCACACTCGACGGCCGACGACATGTGCGCCGCCAGGGCGTCGGCGAACATCAGGTCGCTCTCGGTGAACACCGATTGATACACGCTGCGATCGAGGTGCAAGACGCCGATCTTCCGCCGCGGCGTGCGGAGAAGTACGCACAGGACCGACCCCATCGCGCCGTCGGAGATGCTCTGTGTTACCTGGAATTCTTCTTCGCGCAGGTTCTTGAACAGCATCGATTCGCCAGCCGCGAATGCCTTCTGCGCTAAACGCCGACTGAACGGAAACCGGCCGCCCGGTTCACGCGGGCCGACGGCCAGGGACCGCAGGCGGAGGCGAGGTTCGGCCTGGTTGTCGCTGTCGGCCAGAACGATCGCCCCCCGCTGGGCGTCGAGCACGCTGACCGCGTCGTTCAGGATCGTGTCGAGGAGTTGGTCCTCGCTCTGCAAGTGGACGAGGTGCTGACCGGCCCGCAACAACGCGATGAGCTGATCGCCGGCCCGTAACGTGTGGTCGGTGGACGGAGCGGTGACAGCCTTGCTCACCGACAACATGTTCGACGACGCAGGCAGGGCGAGCTTGGCCGCGAGGGTGAGTTGATCGGACGGCGGGCCATCGAGCAAGGCCTCGGTGAACTCGACGATCATCGCCACTTTGCCGAACTGCACGATGTCGCGGGGCTTGATCGGATAATCCTGGTTGGCCGTGATCCGCTGGCCGTTCACGTAGGTGCCGTTCGTGCTGTTCAGGTCGAGGACCGACCAGCAGCCGTCGTTGCCGGCCCGGACCTCGGCATGTTTGCGGCTCACCGAACTGTCGTCGAGTACGATCTCGAGCGAGTTCAGGCGGCCGGAGCGAAGCAGGTGTTCGGAGTGCCAGACCTTCCCCTTGACGGTCCCACTCACGCCCCGCAGTCGGATTCCCCGCTTCACAATGTCGTCCTCAGGCCTCGGTGGTGGCGCACCGCGCAGAATGATTGGTAGAACTGTAGAACACGGAACGCAGGGCGTGCCACCGGACCCGATAGAAAGACGCGAAATGTCGGCTAACAGTTGCAAGAATCTTGCGGGAAAAGAAGGCCGGGCAAACTGGACCGAGTTATTTCTTGAACGCCGCGAACGCCTCGGCCACCTGGCCCGTCTTCGCGTCGCCGGTGTGAACGTACAGGGCGTACCGTAGTTTCAGGCTTTCGCCTTTCGCCAGTTTCACGAGATCGGTGTTCCCCTTCATCGCCGGGAAGCCCGACGCGGCACGGCCGAACGGGTTGGCGGCCATCAGGCCATAGGCCCGCGTGTGCCACGCGGCCGCGTACTTGTTCTTGGGGTCTTCCAGGATCGCGAGGCCGACCATCTTGCCGGCCGTCGTGCCGCTGTAGTCGTGCCACACGGCGGGCCGGCCCCACATCGGCAGGTTGTCCTTCGCTGGTGCCTTCGCGGTCTGCCCGTCGGCACTCGTAATCACGCCATCGCTGCCCGTCTTCGCGAGGCGGAAATCATCGCTCACCCGCACGCCCATCGAGCCTTCCTTCGTGTCGCCGAACGTGATCGGGCAGACATTCGCGGTTAGCTCGATGTCCAGCACAACGAGCCGCCCGGCCGGCAGGGCGGTCACGGTGATGGTACGGGTCTCGTCGAGGATGGTCACATCGTCGGGTGTCCGCCATTCGTTGTACGTCATGACACTCCCGGCCTTCGGCTCCGCGACATGAACGCACACGATTCGTCCGTGCCCGGCCCCTTCGGACCAGAAGTCCACCCCCTTCACGTGCTTATCGGACGACTTCGTCTTCAGTTCGACCCCCTCCGGAATCACATCGCCGTGGCAGAACCACGCCGACTTCTGATGGAAGTGGTCGGTCGTCTCGCCGGTGGTGCCGCGGACCATCGGCCATCCGCGGGTGGTGCCGGTGCCATCGGGGGCGTTGAGCGGGTAGAAGAACGGCTTCGCGAGCGGCTTGGTGCCGTCGCCCTTCTCGACCGGCACAGTGCCGGCGTACTGGTAGCTGGTCACGAGTTCGTCGCCGACCTTGAAGTCGATCTGCGTCGGCGTCTTGGTGGCGGTCACCTCGGCGGCCGATGCCGGAACGGCGAACGCAAGGGCGAAGAGGAACGAGCGGCGGAACATGGGAGCAGTCCTGGAAAGGGAGGGAGAGGCAGTATCGGCGGACGGCGATAGTGTGTCAATGGGCGGGTTTCTTCGCCCGTCGGCAGCGGTCGGAGCAGTATCGCACGGTGTCCCACACCTTCGCCCACTTCTTCCGCCAGGCGAACGGGCGGCCGCACGCGGCACACGGTTTCGTCGGCAGCTCGGACTTCTTCACGGCTCGACCCTGGCGGATCACGGGCGTACACTGGAATCTATGACCAATCCGATGGGCCGATTTGCTGCGATCGACTTCGAGACGGCCGACCACGGCCGCGATAGCGCGTGCTCCGTGGGCATTATCGTCGTCGAAGGCACGACCGTCGTCGATCGCGGGCACTTCCTCATCCGCCCGCCGCGGCCGCACATTCTGTTCTCGTACATCCACGGTATCACGTGGGCACATGTCCACAATCAGCCGACGTTCGGCGAACTCTGGCCGACGGCCGAGAAACTGCTCGACGGCGTCGAGTTCATTGCCGCCCACAATGCCGCCTTCGACCGCGGCATTTTGTACGCCTGCTGTACCGCCGCGCGACTGCCGCGGCCGATCCACCCGTTCTATTGCACCGTCAGCCTGGCGCGCAAGGCATGGGGCGTGAAGCCGACGCGACTGCCGAACGTCGCGCAGTTCCTCGGCCTCTCGCTGAAGCACCACGATGCCGAGTCCGACGCGCTGGCGTGTGCCGGCATCGTGATCGCCGCCCGCCAGCAGGGCCACCCGCTGCCCGGCAAGCTCAACCCGACCCGACAGGAGAGAAGCGTATGAACCCCGCAAGCTCGGATCGGCAGATCGACTATATCGAACTGCCCGTGGCGGATCTGCCGAAGACGAAGCAGTTCTATGAAGCTGTCTTCGGCTGGGCGTGGACCGACTACGGCGATGCGTACTCGTCGTTCCACGATGGCCGCCTCTCCGGCGGGCTGACCGCCGACGAGGCCGAGAAGCCGAAGGGGCCGCTGGTGGTGCTGTACGCGGTGAACCTGGAGGAAACGCTCGACCGTCTGACCGCGGCCGGCGGCATCATCACGCGATCCCCGTTCGCCTTCCCCGGCGGCCGCCGCTTCCACTTCACCGACCCCGCGGGGAACGAATTGGCCGTATGGTCGGAGTCATAACCCGTAGGGTGGTGCTGGGCTGTTCAGAAGTCTGTGTTGATGCCGAATCGTGTTCCTGCCGGATTGGTTACGTTTTCGGCTTCGCGAGCAACTGGCGACGGAGCCACTGGATCGACTTGCCCAGCCACGTTTGCTGCCACCGATCCGCCACTTTCTGCGGCGTCGCGTCCAGGCTGGCCCGCACCTGCTCGTCGCTCCGCGTCCCGACGATCAGCCCCATCGCCAACACCAGCCCGGTCAGGCCACTGTCGCTCTGCTGTTGAGCCAACCGCTTCAGCGTCCCGAAGCTCGACTCCAGCACCTCCGTACTGGCCACGTACCGATCCGCCTCCGCCCGCGGCCGGTACCGCTTCACGTACCCGCACCACGACCGCGCCAACGCCCGCAGCCCCGCCCGACCGCCAATCCCCATCCCCTTCCACACGCCATTGAGTTCCCGTTGCGTGCCGCGGTGCAACCCGTGCCGACGCAGGTGCCCGACCGTCCGACGCACCAACGCGTGTTCCGCCAGCCACTCCGCCACCGCCTCCCGATACTCCCGCAGCCAGCCGTAATGCTCCACCACGCGGGGGTCCGGGTCGGGATCGTCCCACCGCGTCAGCAACATCCGGACGAACCGCAACTGCACTTCCCGATTCAGGAACCGCCCCTTCGGACGCAGTCGCGGGGCCGTCAGTCCCGCGCACGCGGACTGACGCAGTTTGGTGGCCGTTTCCTGGAACTGCCCGACGAACAGCGACCACGCCGGCTGCGATTCCCACGACGCCTTCAACAGGTTGGCCCCGACGTGCGCGGCATCGGCCACATGGGCCACCCCCGGCCGCCACTCGGCGTCATCCCGAATCCCCTTCACCAGATCGTTGCCCTGGTCCGACACGATCAGACGTGGCACGCCGGTCCGCAACGCGGCCACTTCCAACTGGCGTTCGACGGCGTCGCCATTCGAGTGCGTCATCGGCACCAACGCCACCCGTTGCAGGTCGCCGCGGGCGAGCGGGCGCTGGCCGAACGCGACCCGGTCGAGCGAGCCGCCGAGGACCACGAGCCACTTTTGGTCGCCGACCTGGATGGTGTGGTCGATCCGCCAGAACCACCGCTACCGCTGGGTGCGGTCGAGCGGGCGGGTCAGTTCGGCGTAGCCCAACCGGAGGATCCACGAGCGAATGGTGCTGACGGCGGGGACGGCGAAATCGAACAGTTGGCGGGCCGCCAGGGTGGCCATCACGGCGGCGCAGCCCCGCAGGGAGCAGCCGGCGTCGAGGACGAGTGGGACGGACAGGGCGATGACGGCGACGGGATGCTGGCCGCCGCGGGGCGGCCGGGCGGCGACGGAATCGACTTTTTTTGACACTTCTCGCTGGACGCGACAGGCCGCAACTCGTGATCCCGGTTGGTCTTGATGAAAAGCCAGCCTGTGCCCTTCTTGGGGGTTCTCACACCGACCCTCGAAGGACACAGGCATGGACGCCGGTACTCGCAAGCGGACGTGCGCCCCGAAGACCTTTCCGTGCCCCGACTGCGGCACCCGCGGCCGTC
>JBBQCQ010000171.1:0-7324 GCA_038318835.1 Gemmatales bacterium
CCTCTTCTCGCGTGACGACGGCGAGTTCGGCCTTCAGCCCGGCCAGGGTTTCGTTGTGCGTGGTCACGCGGGCGACGATCCGTGCCATTCGTGCCCGCGACTCGGCCAGTTGCCCCTCGGTTTCCGCCAACTTGGTGGCGAGTTCGTCTTTTTCCCGCGCATCGCGGGGAGGTTGCGTTTGCAGCGTGTTCGACATCTTGCCGACGACTTTCTCGAACTGCCGGGCCGACTCCTGTTCGAGTTGCAGGATTTTTTCCGCCGACTGGAGCGTCCGCTCCATCGCTCGCACGCGACCCTCGGCCTCACGCACGCGGCCTTCGAGATCACGCAACAGCCCCCGCCGCACGGCGAGCCGTTCGTGGGCTTGCAGCACGAGCGGATCGATTTTGATCGCCTCGCTCGTGCCATCGATCCCGAGCAGGGAAGCGGCCTTCGGGGCAAGGTTCACGTTGGTCGAGGTCTCCCCCGGCGGCGTCTTCCCCTCGCCGCCCGTCAGTTGGAAATCCGGGAGTGGCTTCGGCGGAGCCGCCACAACAGTGGGTTTCGGCTTCGCCGGGTCGGCCGGGGTCGGTGCCGCGGCTGGGGGTGGTTGCGTTCGCCCTTCGAGTCGGTCGAGGAGTTGCTGATTGCCGGCGATGCGTTCCTTCAAACCGGGGATCGCGTCGAGGGTCGCCTTCTTCTGCCGAATCGAGATGTCGAACCGTTCCTTCGCGAGTTGCCAATCGTCTTGCAGAGCCGGCAGAGTCTTCTCGGCTTCCGCCGCGGCCTCGGCTTTTCCGTCGGCGCGCATTTTCGCGATGTCGGCCTTGAGGGCCTTCAACTTGGTGTTCAGCCCCTCGAACGCAGCCTCGGCCTTCTGGTATTCGCCGTTCGGGTCGGCCAGCCGAGCTTCAATCTTCTCGATGGTCTGCGTGGTCTGCTTGATCGAGTCGCGGGCGTTGGCGATCTTCTCGGCATCCGTCTCGGGAGCCTTCGCCGCGGCCGGCGGTGGGGCCACCGTCCTCGGCGGCATCGGTGACGGTGCGGGAGCTTGCATCAGCGTGCTGGCCAGGATCAGCGTGCAGAACAACGTCATCGTCAGAGCCTGTCGTTGGAGTGGCGGGCAGAACCGCACAACAAGAGGGCTAATGAGATACCCACCCCTCGGCGGAGTGTCCAGACCAATCGACCGCCGCGGTTTCGTATCATGATGGTGCCCACACGTCTGATGTTTCTCTTCCCATCAGGAGGTTGGTCATGTTCAAGCGAATGCTGTTCGTTGGGGTCGCGGTCCTGCTCGCTGGCGTGGCGGTCGTCGCGGCCGAGCCGATCAAGCTGGAACTCAAGAACTTCAAGTTGAAGGCCGCCAGCGATGGCGAGAACCTCGTCGGCTACGACGAAGGCGAGAGCCGCATCTACTATTACACCAACGGCACCGCGACGGCCGACGTGAAGGTGCCGGAGGACGGCGAGTACACCATCAAGATCGACGCCGGCTGCACGAAGGCGGAGAAGGACTTCGCGCAGATCAAGATTTCGGTGGGCGACGTGGTCGTGAAGGACAAGTTCGACCTGACGGCCGAGGAGCAGAAGGAGTACACCTTCACCGCGAAGCTCAAGAAAGGCGACGCGAAGCTGGCGATCGAATTCCTGAACGATAAGTACAAGGAGAACGAGTACGACCTGAACTTCTTCCTGTACAAGGCGTCGGTGGAAAAGAAGTAACGCCGGGCGAACGTCCGCGGGCGGTGAGCAACCCTCGCGGAGGGCACGCCATGCCGATGGTAAACTCTCGCCCGGTTCGACCGTGCGAAGTGGCTGCGCGTGGTGCGAGAGTTCCTCGACCGGTAGCCGATCCGCACATTTTCCGGCCGCGCACTTGCCTATCGGCCGCATCGGGTCCGACAATACTTGGATGCGATTGGTACTCGTCGGGGCGCCGGGCAGCGGAAAGGGAACGCAGGCGGAACTGCTCGTCGGGCGGCTCGGGCTGACGTACATCGGCACCGGCGACATCCTGCGTGCCGCCATTCAGAACCACACCCCCGTCGGCCTTCAGGCCGAGCCACTGATGAAACAGGGCCGCCTCGTGCCCGATGCGATCGTCAACGACCTCGTCGCCGAAGTCTTCCAGCAACCCGACCGGCCGGAAGCGTTCGTCGTCGATGGCTACCCGCGAACCTCTGCTCAGGCCATCGCTTTCGATGCCCTCCTGATCCTTCAGTACCTGCAACTCGTCGGCTTGGTCAGCCTGACCGTGCCGGACGAAGACGTGGTCCGGCGAATCGGCAGCCGACGGTGCTGTGAGAACACCGCGGCGTGCGGTGTGTGCTACAACTTGCTCGCCCGCCCGCCGAAGGTCGCCGACATTTGCGACCGCTGCGGCGGGCCGCTCGTGGTCCGTGCCGACGACCGCGAGGAAACCGTCCGCCGTCGGCTGGTCGACTTCCACGCCAACACGGAGCAGTTGCTCGAACACTACCGCGGCCGCGGCCTCTTGCGCGAGGTGTCGGCCCTCGACCCGGTGGAAACCATCTACGCCAACATCGTGAAGGCGCTGAAAGGATGATTCAACCCCTCGGCCATTCGGCCACGGGGTTTCGCCCTTTAATTACCCTCTGGAACACCCCCATGTGGCACGCCCTTCGTGCCGTTGTGAATATGTTGCGACCCTCGAACTACCGCCCCCCGGAATTGAAATCCGCCCGCGAACTCGCGCTCATGCGTGAGTCGGGCATCCTCGTCGCGCGTGCGCTGCGCATCTGCCGCGAGATGGCGAAGCCCGGCACGAAAACCATCGAGATCGACCGGGCCGTCGAGGCGTTCTACGCCGCCCACCACGCCACGCCGCTGTTCAAAGGCTACCCCGGCAAGATTCCGTTCCCGGCCGTAACGTGCTTGAGCATCAACGAGCAAGTCGTCCACGGCATCCCCGGCGAGCGGGTGCTGAAGGACGGCGACATGCTGAAGGTGGACACCGCCTGCAAGCTCAACGGCTGGTGCGCCGACCGGGCCATCACCATCCCCATCGGCACCGTCCGCCCCGAGCGCCTGCGGCTGTTGCGGGTAGCCGAGGAGGTGTTGCAGATCGCGATTGACGAGATGCCGAAGCGGAAGTTCTGGAGCGAGGTGGCGAGCCGGATGCAGAAGCACGCGGAGTCGTCCGGGTACAGCGTGGTGACGCAGTACGTCGGCCACGGCATCGGCCGGACGATGCACGAGAACCCGCAGGTGCCGAACTTCGTCAACCGCGAGACCCGCAAGCACGACTTCAAGCTGGAACCCGGCCTGGTGCTGGCCGTCGAGCCGATGGTGAACATGGGCACCGAGGACGTGAAGACGCTCTCCGACCACTGGACCGTGGTGACGAAGGACGGCATGCCCAGCGTCCACGTGGAGCACACCCTCGCCCTGGGGCCGGACGGCAAAGTGGTGATCCTCACGTCCGACGACGGGGCGTTCGAGGGCTGGACGTGGCCGCCGGCCGCGGAGCCTTCCGCGACGACGGGCGGCGGGTTACAATAGCGGTAATTTCATTCGCGAGGGTTCTGGCATGTCTGTCACGATTACGGATGCTGTCCTACTCGGCCAACTCCTCGGCAAAGGCACGGTTGACATCAAAGATGCGTCGGGGGCCGTCGTCGGGCGGTTCACGCCGGCGACAAGGATGTCGTTCCCGGAATTCGGTGTAACCGATGAAGAACTCCTACGGGAAATCCGCGATCCGAATACGAAGTGGCACACTCCCGAACAGGTGATGGCCCGCCTTCGGGAGATCGATCGATGTACGGGCTGACGTGGACCGACGCGACCCTGACGAGATTGGCCGACACATATTTGGCCGCCACAGTTGCTGAACGAGAACGGATGGCGGCCGGGGTCGAAGCCTTGAACGCCCGGTTGCGCGACAACCCGGAGGATGAAGGGGAGTCGAGAGAACCTGGGTTTCGCCTCGCGTTTCCGCAACTGTTGGCCGTCGGCTTTTTTGTCTCCGAGACGAACCGACACGTCTTCGTGGTCCGGGTGCAGAGATATGGCCGGTAACTAGCGGTTTAGGTTGTCTGACATTGTGTAGCACACCGGGGGACGCATGGACAAGTGGAAAATTTGCGACCCGGCTGTTCTGGCTCAACTCCGAGAGAGAGGCTACATCGACCTGACGGACGCCACGGGTCGGGTTATCGGCAGAGGCATGTTTACACCAATCGAGAAGATCGAGGCCGAACAGAATGACGGCGAGCAGAAGCCGATCATCGTGGAACGACCGCCCACATCGTGAGCGGATCGTTCACTTCAAACGACTGATCCTATCTCCGAATTCGGCCACAAGCCGTTGATTCGCTCCTTCGGTCCGGCAACTCGCCATCCCGTCCCCAGTTATGATCGTGTCAGTCGCTTCCCACCAGCCTTGAATCGCGGTCGGGATAAACCACTCCGGCGGCGTCCAGTCGTCTTCGAGTACGTCGTGCAAGACATAGGTCGGGCCACGATTGATGGCCGCATCGAACAGATCTTCAAGTATCAATCCCGATACGACATACTCGGTCGGCCGGTCACCAAGCTCCGACACGGGCGGGTCGGGAAGGGACAATTCCTCGAGCCGAATCATGTATTCCCAAATCGGCCCCGTTTCTTCGCGGACAATCAGTCCGCCGTAGGCAACGCGCATGTCTTCGAGACGGACAAAATGAATCCAGCACCTAAATTCTGGTCGCCGCCCTGCCTTGATATACCACTCTCGCAGCGCCGCCGGAAGCGGCACGCCCAGCCGCGTCTCGGCGTCGGCTACCTCCGCTTCGGTGTACCCGTCGCCCGGCTTTAGCCCGCCGTGCCAGATGTCGATGAACTCCTCGGCCAGCCGCCAGCGTTCCGCGGCCGTCGGCGGGAGCGTGCCGAACATCGGGCGGTGCTTCGGCAGGTAGTCCATCGCGGCCAGCCAGTCGGGCGGCAGCGTCGCCCGGAGGCGGGTGCGGGCGGGCTTCAGCCGCTGGAACTCGTCGGACCAGATCGGCACCGCTCGCATCGCCGCGTCCACGCGGATCAGTTCGTGCCGGGCGTCGCCGCGTACTTCCAGCCAGTCGGCGTACACCAGCCGTAACACGGCGTCGGCCGGATGAACGCGAATCGCCGCGAGAAAGGCGTCATCGTCCGACATGGCGGCATCTGCTTCGTATGCTCCCGACACGATCTTACCCGATCCAGCCGAAATGGGCCCTTGCGACCGCCGGCACGGGCGGGTACTTGGGTTGGACGGGGGATGGCCCGCCGGGATGGGGGAGTGTGTGGCGCGGCTACCAACGTCTGGCCGACCTGGTGCGAGGCGTCGAAGTGACCGAAACGATTCGACCACGGAAAAGACCCAAACCCAACACTTGTGGGTAATAGACAGAGCGCCAGCGTGGGCGAGGGCGTTCGCCCCTTGCTGGCGCTGCGGGCTTGTTACTTCACCCACGGGCGGCTCTGCTGCCACCAGGCCCACAGCTTCGCGGCGAAGCCGCCGGAGTCGGCGGCCAGACGCTTCGCGGCCACCTTGAACCAACGGGCCAACCCCGGCGGCACGTCGTCGGCTGCACAGGCCCCGGCGGCGGCGTACAGGTGCTCCTTCGCGTCGCTGAACGCGGCTGGCTTCGCGTCGGGGGCGGCTCGCTGCACCATTACCAGGCTCTCGGCCACGGCCACCACCAGTCGCACGCGGTCGGGCAGGCCGACGCGGTCGATGGCCGTCAGCAGCGTGCCGGCGTCCTCGGTGCGGCCGGCCAGGGCGGCGTCCAAGGCTAGCCAGCCGTGGAAGTCGGCCAACACGGCTGGCGGGCCGAGCAACTGGGCGGCGGCCGTCGCCACGGCCGTCGCCTCTGCGTCGCGGTCCTGCGCGCGGAGCGAATCGGCGAGCGCTTGCAGCATGGCCGCGTCCACGCCGTCGCGCTGCTTCCAATCGCCCAGCCACGAGGTCGCGAGGGCGAACTGCTTCGCGTCGGCCAGGGCCGCCCCGGCTCGTGCCCACGATTGCGAATCGGACCGCAGGTGGTCGGCGAAGCGATGAACCGTCGTCGCCGTTTTGTCCGGGTGGCCGTGGGTGGCCATCGCCACGGCGTAGGCGAGCGTTGCCTCGCGGGCGGCCAGCGGGTTCTTCTCGAAGAGGCCGGGCAGAGCATCCAGAACGTGCCCGCCCTTATCGCGGGCGATGAGCCGCTCGGCCCACACGGCGGCGGCGGCCGGCGTGGCCTCCGAGCCGACCGTGACGGCTCCGAGGTCGTCGTCCACTTCGGCCGTCCACCCCTGCTGGTCGAGCGCCTGGGCCGCCTCCTTCAACAAGCCCGCCGGCGTGTCGGTGTCGGTCGCCACGCTCCGCAGTCGCTCGCGGGCCAGGGCCAGGTGCTTCTGCTTCGCGGCCACCTGCGCGGCCCGGAGTTTCAAGATCGGCCCGTCGGCGTGCTCCTGCACTCGCACCAGCGTGCGGGCGGCGTCGTCGATTTCGCCGGCCAGGAGTTGCTCGGTAATCAGGTGCAGGCCGGCCGCGTCGAAGGCTGGGTCCAGGTCGAAGGCGGTCGCGAAGTCGGCCTTCGCGCCTGCCCGGTCGCCGAGTGCCCGACGGGCCTCGCCGCGGTAGCCGTAGGCCACAGCGTCGTCGGGCGACAGCGCCACCATCTTCTCGGCCGCGTCCAGGCACTCCTTCGACCGGCCCTCGGCGTCGTACCACTGGGCCAGGTTCCGCCAGCCCCACAGGTACTCGGGGTGGTCGGCCACGACCTGCTTCATCATCGTGACGGCCTTCGCCCGGTGGCCGCGCTTCGCCTCCAGCCATGCGGCGCGGCCCAACAGCGTTAGCGGGGGCGGATTGCCGGCGGCCGGGTCGAGGCACACGGCCGCGGCTTCGTCGAAGCGGCCGACGGCGGCAAGCAGTTCTGTCTTGCGGTCGTAGGCGGCCGCGAACGTCGGGTGCGCCGCGATGGCCGCATCCACGGCGGCGAGTCGGTCGTCGAAGCTCGCTTCGTCGCCAGTCGGCGTGTCGAGCCAGAACAGTGGTGCCCACGGGTTGAACGACTCATCGTTCGTGAACGTCTCGTGCAGCACCTTCGCCGCACGGTCGTCCCAGCCGGCTGTTTCAATCTCGGTCAGGGCCAGTTGCATGGCCACCGGCGGACCGTCCCACGTGGCCGTGGCCAGTTCGCCGAGGGTGCGCATCGCGGCTTCGGCGTCGTCCGTCCGGCAGGCCAGTTGAACCTGCTTGACGAGCACTTCCGGCCCGCCAGCGTGTTCTTGCAGCACGGCCAGAGCGATGCGAGCATCGCGAAGCTCGCTGTCGGCCAGGCAGGCGTCGAAGAGGATGGCGGCGGCCGGGGCGTAC
>JBBQCQ010000172.1:0-7291 GCA_038318835.1 Gemmatales bacterium
CTTCGTGCCGCTGCTGACGAAGATTGCCGGCGAGCGGACGAACAACACGCACCGCGTCGAGACGGAGTACAACGACCGGCTCGACAGCATCGGCCAGGACCGCTTCGCCGAATCGAAATCGACCGACGACCGCTACGCCTCGGCCCTGACGGCTGTGGACGCGAAATTCGACAAGCAGCTGCGCGAGGCCGAGGATGTGTACGCCGGCAAGATGGCCGCTGCCGTCGGCACCCGCGGGCAAACCTGGAACGCCATGTCGAACACCTGGCACACGGGTGTGAGTGACGTGAATAACACGCTCGACTCGCTGAAACTGATCAGCCAGAAACTCTTCCCCAAGTGGGAGAACGTCCTCGATGGCGGGCTGCCCGCGGTGGTGCCCGGCGGCATCCGGTATGGCGCGCTGAAGGTGGACATGTACACGCTGCCGGAAGGCGAGCCGCTCGACGAGCGGCTCGCCCCGGACGTGCCGATCCGCCTGTTCGTGCCCGCGTACCTGCCCTTCCCCGATAAATGTTCTGTGCTGCTGAAGGCCGCCGATCAGGGCCGACCGGCTGCCATCGCCACGCTGCAAGCGATGATGCTGCGATTCCTCACCGGGCTGCCGCCGGGTAAGGTGCGGTTCACCATCATCGACCCCGTCGGCCTCGGCGAGAACTTCGCCGCGTTCATGCACCTGGCCGACTACGACGAGCAACTCGTCGGCCCCCGCATCTGGACGGAAGCCGGGCAGATCGAGAAGCGGCTGATCGACGTGACCGAGCACATGGAAAACGTGATCCAGAAGTATCTGCGGAACCAGTACAAGAGCATTGAGGAATACAACCGCGCCGCCGGCGAAGTGGCGGAGCCGTACCGCGTGCTGGTGATCGCGAACTTCCCGACGAACTTCACGCCCGACGCCGCCCGACGCCTCGTGAGCATCCTGAGCAGCGGCCCGGCGTGTGGCGTCTGCACGCTCGTGAGCGTGGACACCAAGGCCGCCCTGCCCCGCGATTTCCGCCTCGCGGACCTGGAGCAAGTCGCCTTCAACCTCGCCTGGAAGGACGGCAAGTTCGTGCCGGCCGACAACGTGCTGGCGCAGTTCCCGCTGACGCTCGACCCACCGCCGGCGAACACCGACATGGCCGCCATCGTCCGCAAGGTCGGCGAGGCCAGCCGCGACGCCGCGAAGGTGGAGGTGCCGTTCGAGTTCATCATGCCGAAGCCCGAGATGATCTGGAAAAGCAGTTCCGCGAAGTCGTTCGACATCCCCATCGGCCGATCGGGGGCCACGAAACGGCAGATGTTCATGGTCGGCCGCGGCACCGCCCAGCACGCGCTCGTCGCCGGCAAGACCGGCTCCGGGAAGTCCACGCTCTTGCACGCGCTTATCACGAATCTCGCGCTCATGTACAGCCCCGACGAGGCCGAGTTGTATCTGATCGACTTCAAAAAGGGCGTCGAGTTCCGGGCCTACGCCGCGAACAAGTTACCGCACGCGAAGGTCGTGGCCATCGAGAGCGAGCGCGAGTTCGGCCTGAGCGTGCTGCAACGCCTCGACGTGGAGCTACGCGAACGCGGCGACAAGTTCCGGGCCGCGGGTGTGAACGACCTCGACGGCTACCGCGACTACCTGAAGACGCAGGGCAAGGCCGGCGTGATGCCGCGGATACTGTTCGTGGTGGACGAGTTCCAGGAGTTCTTCGTCGAGGACGACAAAATCGCCCAGGAATCGGCCCTGTTGCTCGACCGTCTCGTGCGGCAAGGTCGGGCGTTCGGGTTGCACCTGTTCCTCGGTTCGCAAACGCTCGGCGGGGCGTACTCGCTGGCCCGCACCACCATCGACCAGATGGCCGTGCGGATCGCGCTGCAATGTTCGGACGCCGACGCGCAGCTCATCCTCAGCAAGGACAACAGCGCCGCCCGCCTGCTCTCGCGGCCCGGCGAGGCGATCTACAACGACGCGAACGGCCTGCTCGAAGGCAACGACCCGTTCCAGGTGGTGTGGCTGGACGAAGACCACCGCGACACGTTGCTGAAGGAAATCCACGAGCGGGCCGGCGGACACTACCCGCCGCCGCTGGTCTTCGAGGGGAACGTGGCGGCCGAGTTGCCGAAGAACCCGATGCTGCGGGCGGTGTTGGAGAAGAAGCCGGCCGAGGTGAAGTCGCCGGTCGTGTGGCTCGGCGACGCGGTCGCCATCAAGGACCCGACGGCCGCGATCTTCCGCCCGCAGTCCGGGGCGAACCTCTTGCTCATCGGCTCGTCGGAAGAAGCCGCGATGGCGATCCTGACCGCGGCGATGGTCGCGTTCACCGCCCAGGTGAAGCCGGCCGACGGCCGCACGGTGACACTGCTGGACGGCACGCCGGACGACTCCGAACACGCCGACTATCTTCGCAAGGCCGCCGACGCCCTCGGTTACGCCGACGCCACGGTGGAGCGATTCCAGATTCAACAAGCCCTCGCCGACCTGGCCACCGAGATCGGCAAACGCCTGAGTGGCGAGGTCGCCGACCGCTCAGCTCGCTTCCTGCTCGTGCAGGGCCTGCAACGCTTCCGCGAACTGCGCAAGCCAGACGACGACTTCGGCTTCGGCAAGAAGAGCGACGCCCCGAAGTCGCCGGGCGAACTGTTTGCCACGATCCTCCGCGACGGCCCGGCCGTCGGCGTTCACTCGCTCGTATGGTGCGACAGCTTGACGAACCTGAACCGCGCCCTGGACCGGCAAGCCCTGAAGGAGTTCACGCAGCGGGTGCTGTTCCAGATGAGTTCGCAGGACAGCAGCACGCTGATCGACACGCCCGTGGCCAGCCGCCTCGGCCGCACGCGGGCGCTGTTCGTGCAGGAAGAACTGGAGCGACCCGAGAAGTTCCGCCCCTACGGCCTACCGGAGTTGGCGTGGCTGCAGTCGTTGTCGGAGATGGGCTAATGCGACGGCGACTGTGGCTCCTCGCGCCGGCCGCGGGCCTGTACGCCGCGGACATCGCCCTGACGCTGGCCGGTCAACCGGCGGAGTATTGGGCCGGCGAGTACGCCTCCGCGGACGAGGCCAACCCCGTGGCTCACGTCCTGATGGCCCACAGTCCGTGGTTGTTCCTCGGTTTGGCCACGTGTTGGCTGACCATCTTCTCTGCCGCCGTGCTACTCTGGCGACACCACGCCGCCGGATGGCTGGCGGTCGGCCTCACGTTCGCCCACGCCGTCGGCGGCGGCAGTTGGCTGACGCGGATAGAGTCGTTCGGAATGATCGCGGCGGCCGCGTACATTGCGGCCGCCGCGCAAGCCGCATCGTGGTGCTGGCGGCGGTCCGCCGCGGGCCACCGGTTGATAGAATGCGAGTACCGCCCCGGAGCGAACCCATGACCCCCGCAACCGCCGAAGCCCCCGCTGCCCCGCCGACCCCGACGCCCGTCGAGTGGGTGAAGTCGCTGCCCGTCGAAGCCCGCGAAGCGGTGCTGATCGAGTTGCTGAAGGAACTCGTCGCCGCCAACGGGAACGCCGGATGCATCGACATTGAGACGGAAAACGTGGAATACATGGGATACTTCGTGCCAGCCGAGGCCGAGCGGCTAGCAGCCGAACGACTTATACCGAAACTGTCCCCCGAGCGGGAGCGAGAATTGCGGGATCGCATGACGCGACTGCACGAGGCCGTCCCAATTCGAGAGTTGATCGGCAAGCCTATCGGAACGGTGGCCCCGATTCAAAGCCCGTGATTCGGATGGTGCGAACCAATCGAAACAGTGCGGCCTTCCTATCTTGAATCGCGTACTGAACCCCATACGCCGTTGCAGTACTGCCACCAGAACTCATTCCCCGCATCGTCTCGCACGTACCAAGCGTCAGGCGGTCTGCCCTGGTGACGTTCGAGAATTGATTCAATGTCCGCCAAGTACACGTCCGCCATCCGGACCGCGTCGTCGGACCGGGTACCGAGCATTCGCGCCACGAGTAGATGGAACAACTCGTTTCGCGCCTCAGGCATGGTGAGAACTTCTACCTGCATGGCGACATTCTACAAGCCCGCCGGTCACTTCAGCCACTTCGCCACGATCGCCTGGTAGTACACGCCGCTGACGCTCGACGGTTCGCCGGGGGCGGTACCGTAGCCGCCGTCGGCGTTGCGGCAGGCCGCGAAGAACGCCCGCAGTTTGTCGGCGTCCCGCGGCTTCTCCTTCGCCAACATCAGCGCGCGCATCACGCGGTAGGTCGTCTCGGCGTCGCTCGTTTTCGTGCCGGCCTTGCCCCAGCCGCCGTCGGGGCGCTGGCCGGCCTTGATCGCGTCCAGCACCTTCGCTTTGTTCGCCAGCGGGTAGCCGAGGCGGAGTTTCATGGCGGCCACGCTCGCCGAATCGCGGGCCAGGCCGTCGCCCTTGCCGGCCGTGCCGTCGTTGTTCAGTTGCGCGTTGGCCAACTTCACCCAGGCGTCCAGCCAGTCGGGCTTCTTGCCGATCGCTTCCAGGGCGGCCGCCCCGATGCGCACATCCTCGAACGTCTTCGCATTCGCGTGCAGATACTCGACCGCCTTCGGGAACTTCGCCTCCGGCAGTCCAAGTTCCACGGCGATCATCACGCCGACGGCGGTCACGGCCACGTCGGGCTTGCCGAGGGGTTCGTAGAAACCGCCGGTGGCCGGGTCGTAGCACGACAGCACGAAGGCCGTCGCTTTCTCCGGGTTCGCCACTTCGCCGCCGAGGTACTTCGTCGCCCGCACAGCCGCCGACGTGGCCCGCAGGCTGAGCTTTCCTACCACGGCCGTCGGCGCGAACGCCCCGGTGGCGGGGTCTTGCAGCCCGGCGAGGTACTTGAGGGTGGCTTGTTTCTCAGCAGCCGTCTGGGCCGACGCGACCGAGGGAACGAGCAGCAACAGCAGAACGAGCGAACGCATGGGACGCCTCCGGGGTGGTGCCGCTATCCTATCGGCCGGCGGGGGGATACAATTCCGCGGTCGACCCTCCCACCTGCCCTGCCTCGTCTGGAGCATTTCTGATGCGATTAACCCGGTTCCTGCTCTCGCTCGGCCTCGTGGCCGCGTCGGCATTGTTCGCCTCGGCCCAGAACAAGCGACTGCTGCTCGTCACCCACAGCGGCGGCTTCATGCACGACTCCATCGGCGTGGCCGAGGATGTGCTGAAGGAGGTCGGCCCGAAGAACGGGTACGACGTGACCTGCTACCGGTTCACCAACGACCCGGACAAGAAGGTGAAGTACAAGCCGAAGAAGGACGGCCCCGAAGTCGAGACGACGGCCCTGGAAAAGTACAGCGCCGACTACCGCGCCCGCACCGGCAAGACGGTCGAGAAGGAAAACTGCGGGCGGATCAACAAGGAGACACTGAAGAACTTCGACGCGGTGCTGTTCTTCACGACCGGCGACCCAGTGAACAAGGAAGAACTCGCGGATCTCATGGCGTGGACGAAG
The DNA here is from genome assembly GCA_038318835.1 of Gemmatales bacterium. Classification (GTDB taxonomy): domain Bacteria; phylum Planctomycetota; class Planctomycetia; order Gemmatales; family Gemmataceae; genus Limnoglobus. The sequence goes on from JBBQCQ010000172.1 coordinate 5,407, forward strand.
GCCGGCGGCGCGTTCGCCGGCACGCACTGCGGGGCCGACACTCTGTATAGCCAGCCGGCCTACGGCGACTTCATCGGCGGCTACTTCAAGACGCACCCGCCGATCACGAAAGTGAAGATCAAGTTCGAGGATCCGAAGCACCCGGCCGCCGTCGGCTTCACGGCCGGTCAGCAGTATGAGGACGAAATCTACATCTTTAAGGAACCGTACAGCCGGGACAAACTCCATATTATTTTCAGTTGCGAACCCGGTTCCTTCAATCCGAACAAGAAGCAGGGCCGGGCAGACAAGGACTACGCCCTGGCGTGGTGCAAGGAAGAGGAGAAGGGGAAAGTGTTTTACACCGCGTTCGGCCACAAGAGGGAAGTGTGGAAGGACCCGGCCTTCCAGCAGCACCTCTTCGGCGGCCTGAACTGGGCCATCGGCAAAGTGCCCGGCAGCGCAAGGCCGACGGGGGCAGCGAAGTAACAGGGCTGAGTCGGCCATTTTCGGTCATCGTTTTCGACGCCAACGGTGTCGAAAACCGATCCTCAAGCCCTGTCATTTTTCATCGCCCAAAAGCCCGCGGGCCTCGTGCAACTTGCCGCGGGCGTCCTTCACTTTGTTCGAGGCACCGATCTTGCCAAGAGCGGGGATCGACAACTCGAACCGCTCCGCGTCGGCCGTCGCCAGCTCTGTCAGGTCTCGCAGTCGCTGGTAGGCCGGGGTGCCGACCGGGATCGCAACGCGAGCCTCGCCCAGCGTCGGCACCAGGGCGAAGCGGATGACCGCCGTCAGAAGCTCGCTTAGCTCGGCCACGCGGTCGGCGTCGTCGCGGTCGGCCGCGTCTTTCATCGCCCGGCCGAGGTCCTTCGTCGATTCGTGGCACGCCCGCACCTTCCCGACCGGCGTGTCGGCATTCGCTAACTCCACGCTGTGCTCGACCAGGTTTTCCAACAGTTCGCGGTTCCCCCGGAACAGGTGCAACTGCTCGCCGGCAAGCGGGCCAGCCGCGGGTTGGCCGGACACCCATGCCGAGAGGGCGACGAGGACGAACGTACTGAAGGCGAGACGCCGCATGTCACGGCCCTCCGTCGCTGAGTTGAACCAGTCGAGCTTCGCCATCCTGGGCGGTCTTCGCGATCCGCTTCAATAGCGGTTGCACCCGGGGCGAGGACGACGGCATCAGGTCGGTTACGTCCGTCACCGTCTGCGACAGTTCCGCGCGCGCGGTCTTGATGGCGGCCTGCCGGTCGGCCAGCGGCGTGTTGAACTGCGTCATCTGCTCGGCCTGCGGCAGCACGCCCTTCGTCACTACGTTCTCGTACATCCGGGCCAGCGACAGCATCTCGTCGTACTCGGCCGCCTTCGACAGTGCCCGCGTCTCCGAGCGAATGTCCCCGGCCAGCCCGGCCAGTTTTGCCACGCGGTCCTTCGGAGCGGTGAGCATCGCGAGTTCGGTGTTCGCCTTCACGACCTTCTGCAAAAGCTCGTGTCGGGGCGAATCCTTCACCACCTGGGGCTTCGAGGTCGGCCACACGGCCCACGTGCCGACGCCGACAACCACGGCGGCCGCGACCGTGGCGACCGGCCGCAGCGGAATCTTCCGCAAGAGATCGGCGAGCGACAGCCCGGCGATGCCGGCAACGGGCACGCTCTTGATAACCGGCCCGGCCGCGAACAGCGATTCGACGAATGCGATCTTCGCCAGTTCCGACGACGGCACCGGCAGGGCCGCCAGTTCGGCATTCAGCACGTGTGCCCGCTCGACGAACCGCCGACAAAGTTCGCACCCGTCGAGGTGCCCGCTCAACTCCGCCGGCAATACCGCCAGATCGGGCACGTCGAGCAACCGATTTTGAACCGCTTCACACGTCATAGTCATTACCACTCAGAGCATTGGGCA
>JBBQCQ010000173.1:0-7258 GCA_038318835.1 Gemmatales bacterium
GCTGGAAGACCTCGCGGCCCTTCGAGGCGTTGCCGGTCATGCCGGACAGAGCCTTCATCGCCTGGAAGCGTTCTTCCTTGGACTTCTCCTCGGTGCCGAGGAGAAGTTTCAGCCACGGGGCGGCCGCGCCGCCGGCGGAACGGTTCTTCTGGATGTCGGTGAGCAACTTGCCGGCCTCCGGGTTGCCGGCCGCCAGCTTGCCGGTGAAGAAGTCGCCCGGCCACGCCGCCTCGTTGGCGGCCAGGGTGGCCTCGACGGTGTACTTCGTCCAGTAGTCCATCGGCTTCGCCGCGATGGCTGCCACCGCCTGCATCGACTCGCCGGTGCCGATGAAGCTCAACGCCCGCGCGGCCTCGGTGCGGACTCGCGGGTGGTCGTCGGTCGCGGCCTTCTTGAAGCGTTCGACCGCACCGGGGACGCGGTCGCGTTCATCGGCGAGAATGTGAACCACGGCAGCGCGGGCCTGGAACGTCTTGCACTCCAGCACGGCGTCGGCCAACTTCGCGTCCAACGCGTGGTGGCCCTGCTGCACCCAGAGGGCTTCGCACCGCAGGCGGTCGAAGTCCGGATCGGTCGGCTTCAGTTCGGCCACCCACTTCGCCACGGCCGGCAGCACCTCGGCGGCCGGGCGGTTGTGCAGTTCGCGGCGGGCACGGTAGCGGGCACGCCATTCGTAATCGCGGAACTGTTCGCAAATCTCCGCCACGCTTTTGCCAGCTTGCGTGGCCGGGGCGACGGGCTTCTTGTCGGTCCCCACGAGGCAGTAGATGCGGCCCTTCGTGTGGTTGCGGTTCGGGTCGCGTTGGCTGTATTGCATGTGGCCGATGAGCGGGCTGGCCCAGTCGCCGAAGTACAGCCGGCCGTCCGGCCCCACCTGCGGGTCGGCCGGGCGGAAGTGCTTGTCCGGACTCTTCACCAGGTCGTCCCACTTGCCGTCCTTTGCCTTCACTCGCTCGCCCATGAACCCGGCCCCGTCGTCCCGCATTTTGTAGTGCGTCAGGCCGTTCAGGTTAATGACGCAGGCATAGGTGAGGTGCGTCTGCACGTCGTCCGGCAGCGCCCGGCTCACGAGGTACTCGTTGCCGAGGTTCGGGCGTTCGCCGTTGGGCAGGATGAAGTTGATGCTCTTGCGGTTCGGGTACCCCTTGCCCGATAGCGGCACGTCCCACGTCTGGTTCGGCGTGGTGCCGTCGCCGACGATGCCCTGGCCCCACTCGTCGAAGACGTAGCACCACATGTTCGCCATGCCGGGCAGCTTGAACTGGTTGATCTTCAGCGTCCGCGGGTCAAGGACGTAAGCCCCGCCGCTGCCCTGGCTGCGGTGCGGCCCCCACGGCGTTTCCAGCGTCGTACTCGTCGCGATCCCTTCGAGCATGTGCAACAGGCCGCCGTGGCTCCACTCGTACGCCCCGCAGCTGTGGTGCGTGTCGTCGGTCGCCCATCCATCGATCAGGTACGTCACCTCGTCGGCCTTGTCGTCGCCATCGGTGTCCTTCAGGAACACCATCCGCGGTTGATCGGTGACGAGCACGCCGCCGTTGTAGAACTCGAACCCGGTCGGGCACTGGAGTTTGTCGTAGAAGACCGTACATTTGTCCGCCTTGCCGTCGCCGTCCTTGTCTTCGAGGATCAGCAGCCGGTCGTTCGGCTTCGGGTCGCCGGGCCGCCACTGCGGGTAGGTCGGCATGCACGACACCCACAGCCGGCCCTTGTTGTCGAAGTTGATCTGCACCGGGCTGGCCAGTTCCGGGAACATCTTTTCATCGGCGAACAGTTCCATCTTGAACCCGGCCGGCACACGGGCACCCATGATGAGTTCGGCCGGCGGAGCGATGACCGGCCCCAGGTCGCGCGGCTTTTCCGACTTCGCACTCTGGTTCGTACCGAAGCCCGTCGTGGGCACGATCAGTTCGCCCGTCTTGCTGTCGTCCGGCTTCTCCGGCACTTGCTTGCCGCCGGCGATGTCCCAGATGGAGTGGTCGCGGACGGCCACCATGTTCCGCAGCTTCACGTACTCGCGGGGGAACGTCTCGGTGTCGAACGTCCGCCGGCCGCCGTACACGTACCAGCCGTTCACCATGCGGTAGTCCTGCGAGTGGTGCCAGCCCTTGTCGATGACCGCCGCCCGCAGTTTCTCGAACTCCGACGTGCCGGCCTTCACGGCGGAGGCGTTCGGCCCGAACAAAGCCGCGTCGAGCGATTCGCCGAGCACCTTGTCGCCGGCCTCGTTCATCTGGAAGCCGCCGACGGTGAGCTTTCCGCCGCCCTTCTCGAACGCGGCCAGCGTCGGCGTGAACAAATCCACGAACGCCAGCTTCCGCTTCTCGGCCACAGCCTTCACCGCGTCGGCGTACAGCTTCAGGTTCGCATTCTCGGTCTTACCGTCCGGCAGGTGCTTATCGCCGGTATTCTCGAACGCCATCGGCGACACCAGCACGAACCGAGCCGGCGACTTCGCATCATCGCGCGGGTACTTGGCGGTGTAGTCGTCGAGGAACTTCTCGTAGTCGCTCTGGAATTTCGCGACGCCCTCCTGGCCCTTGAACGATTCGTTCCAGCCGAAGAAGCAGAGGAACGTGTCGGGGTTGAAGGCGAACAGCGGGTCGTCGAGCTTCGTGTAGTCGGCCGACCGTTGCCGCACGCCGACTTCATCGGCCGGGAAGGCGAAGTTGCGGACAACGAGTTGCTTGTCTTTGTGCCGCAGGTGCAGGAGCGTCTCGAAGTGCCCATACAGGCTCATGCGCTCGGCCGTGGTGTTGCCGACGAACGCGATGCGTTCGCCCGGGACGAACTCCAACGGCAGCTTACTCGGTGGCAGAGCCTCTTTCTTCGGCCGCGGCTTCGGCGACAGGAACTCCTCGGCCGTCTGCATGGACGGCCCCGGCTTGGCGGCTTTCTTCTGTTGGGAGAAGACATCGGACGTGAGCACGAGGCCGAGGCCGCACAGGGCACCGACCGCGGCCAGCCAGCGGGAGCGCGAGAGGACAGTCATCGAGGGGAACTCCAGTCGGGAGACGAGCGGAAGGCAGGTGTAAAGTAGTGTATGCGAGGAGGACGGCGCGGGAACGGCTGGACGAATGGGGAAGTGTTTTGTGGGCCTAACCCCCTGGCCCGCCCGCCCGTGGGCTTCCCCCCACCCGGATTACTTCTTCTCCCGCTTCGCTTCGAACTCTTGCTTGCGGGTCTTGCCGCCTTGCGTGATCTCAGCCGCCCCCTTGAAGGTGTCGCCGTCGATCTTGCCCGCGTACTTGATGGCCATCTTCTCGCCGTTCTGCTCGCGGTGGATCGTGAACGTGACCTCGCCATCCTTGAACGTTCCGTCTTCGAGCTTCGCTTCCTTGCCGTCCGGGGTCGGCGATGTGCCGGTGAGTTTGCCGTCCTTGTATTCGAGCTTCACCGTCCGCTCGATCTTCTCTCCGTTCCGCTCGACGGTCCACTTCCAGGTGCCGGTCGGGTCGGCCTTCTTGTCGTCGGCGTGAATTAACCCGGCTATGCCGAGTACCAGAGCGGCAATCGCGAAGGTTCGCATGGGTTCGTCTCCAATGTGCCGGGCTGTTCGTCGTCACCGAAGGGGAGAGAGACGCCCGGTAGGGGAGAGTTATAGCGACGGCTCAGTACTCGTCGTTGCCGAACGCCAGCGACTCGTTCGCCATCGCCAGCCCGACCGCAACGGCCAGGGCCACCAGCACCGGCAGCAGGACGATGACCAACCGCAACCGTTGGCGGTCCACAGCAGGAATCAGCCCGACCAACGCCCACAACGGGGCCACGGCCGGGATCACGAAGGCCTTCGTCGGCACGTTGCTGTACGTCTCGTAATGGCCCGCGAGCAGCACGCCCGTGAGCAGGAACGCCGCACCGGGCAGGACCAGACCCGCGTCGGCGTTCGTGACCAGCACCACGGCCGCGATGCCGAGCAGGCACATCCCACCGAGCGTGGCCACATCGAGCAAGCTCTTCGAGTGTGCGTGAATCACCACGACGCCGGCCGTCAAGAGTGCCGCCGCCATCACGAACGGTGCCAGCGGCCCCGGCCGGCGTTCGCTCAGGCGCATCAGCCCGAAGCCGAGGGCGGCCGTCACCAGCACGAACGCGGGCACGGCCCACAGCGGCGTCGTGAGATAGTCCTTCGGCATCACGCGGACCACGGCCACGGCCGCGGCTGTGGCCCAGATCGCGTGCCCGACCGTCGGCCATTGCAACGACCGCACGACGACCGCCGCCAGTCCGCCTGCGGCGGCCAGCCAGGGGAGCCAGGTGAATCGCTTTTCGGTCGGCCACCAGTCCGGGTTCAGTTGGCCGAGGTGATTGCCAACGGCCAGGCTCAGGATGAGGGCGATGACAGCCGCGAAGGAAGTGGACGATTTGCCGAGGAGGAGGCGATAGAAGACGAGCACGCCGACGCCGATTAGGAAGGACGGCCCCACGGTGGTGCGGAGTTCGTCCAGGATCATCGACGTCGGCGGCAGTTGCATCCGGGTTACTTCTTCGCGGCCACGGCCACTTTCAGGGCGACTTCGTTGTCGACCTTGCCGGCCCCGTAGGTCATGCCGTAGTCGGTACGGTCGATCTTGAACTCGGACTTCAGGGTGAACGTATCGCCGGTCGTGATCTCGGCCGGGAAACTGATCTCCTTCGACTTGCCGCAGAGGGTGAGCTTGCCCGTCACGGTGTAGCCCTTCTCCGTCTTCTCGATCTTGCTGCTGGTGAAGGTGGCCGTCGGGTGATCCTTGACGCCGAAGAAGTCGGCGGCCTTCAGGTGGCCGGTCAGCTTCTCGTCGTCGGAGTACAGGGAGGTCGTGTCGAGGGTCACATCGATCTTCCAGCCGCCGTCGTGGGTGACTTCGCCGGTGAGCGTCTTGAAGCCGCCGTTGTGCTTGCCGTCCTTTTTGGTGCCGGTGAACTCGATCTTCGTGTTGTCGCCGTCGAGCTTGTACTTGTCGGCCGCCGTCGCCGAGAGGGACAGAGCCACCGCCGCCGTGAGGCCGAGGAACCACCGAACCATGTGCGAACTCCTATCGTGGGGAAGTGAAACCCGCACGCACCGGCGGCGGGCACGGTCTACTTTACTCAGGCCGGGCACGATGTCTTTCGCGAAACACGCACCCGCCGGCCGACGACCGCGAGGCACCCGACGGCGGCCAGTATCACGCCCGGCGGGGCGGGCACGCTGACCGGGTCGATCGGGTCGCCGCCCGCAGTTGTAATCAGTGCCCGCGACGCGGCGGCGTACCCGGCGTCGTTCAGGTGGACGTAGTTCACCGGATCGGTCGCGAACGTGCCGATGAGCGTCAGCGACGCCTCGTTCGGGTGAATGGCCGAGTAGAAGTCCACATACGTCGCGCCGAGCGCACCCCCCACACCCGCGATGACCTGATTCAGTCCACGGACGGCCGGGTCGGCCAGGGCCGAGATCGGCAGCGACAGGTCGCCGTTGTACGGGTTGTGATACCCGATGGCGTACACGTCGGCGGCCGGGAAGCGGGCGCGAACGTCGCCGAGGATGTTGATGTAGTCGGCCTGTACCTGCGCCAGGATTCCGCCGATGACGGCCTGCTGTTCGGCCCCCGACAGCAGGAGGAAGGCAGGGTTGGACGCGGCCCCGTCGAGGTTGTTCGCCCCGAACTGCACGGTGATGGTGCTGACGATGTCGCCGTTTAGCGCGAACGCGGCGCTGCGGTCGAGGTACTCCTGGTACTGCGGGAACGGGTCAGGCCGACCAATGTAGTTGGTGTTGAACCCCTGGCCGTCGAGCGACACGCGGCCGGCCCCGGTGAAGAAACTGCTGGAGGTTTCGCCGTTGATGGCGAGGTTCACGACCGTCGGCCGTACGCCGCCGTTCTGCGTGGCCAGGTAGTCGGCGAACGGCCGCACGTAGCCGCGGTCGCCGTCGGAGGGGTTCTGCGTGCGGTTGGTTTCGCCGAAGGCACTGGAATCGCCGAGAGCGAGGTAGATGTGATCGGCCGACGCGGGCAAAGCGAGAGCGACCGCCGCCACGCACGCAAAAGCATAACCGAGCAAAGCTTTCACGAGGGGAACTCCGTTCAGGTTGTAGCGATCATTCCGTGAGAGACGCCAGCGAAGTGTACACGGGCGGGAAGTTTCAGACAAGAATAAAATGATCACGCCCACCGTCCTCACTACTGCTCTTTTACGATCTTGATGTTCGTCGCCTTCGGCATCTGCGGTGGGGCTTTCCCCTGCTTGACGGCCAACCGGCCCTGCGGACTGTTCGGGCCGGGGATCGACATCTGGCCGGTGCTCTTGGGTGCGAGGGAAGACTTCGGCACCTGGAACTCCACGTACACGTCCCCCTTAGGGGCCGCCTTGTAGCTGGTGGAATTCGGCGGGTAAAGCACGCCCTTGGCTCCGCCGGAGGGGCTTTCCAGGACGCGGCCGGCCTTGACCATCGCGTCGTACTCGGCCCGGCTCATCCAGCGGCCGACCGTGACGAGTTCTTCGCTCACGACCGCGGGCTTGGCCCCCTTCTTCAACAGCCAGGCCAGGAACGCCGTCACGCCCATCAACAGGACGGCTCGCGCCAGATGGCCGGCTGCCCGGTCGAGGTCGGCGTCGGTCTGGGCGTTCGAAGCGATGGTGATGTACGCCACGAATTCCCGGCCACCCGCGATGGCCCCCTTCCCCACGGCGTAAGCTGCGATGCCGACCATGGCCAGATCGGCCAGTTCCCCCACGCCGACGAAATGCAACCCCGCCCAGAAGCCGAGGACGATGCCGGTCTCTTTGATGTTTTCGGGCGAGAACAAACTCATGAATTGCGCCGACGCCTCCGCGGGGAGTTTCGGCCCCGCCCGGCGGCCGGCCTCCAGGAGTTTGTCGCTCAGGCTCCACTGGGCTATGGAGCAGTTCGACACCCCTACCGGCCGGGGGCTGTGCGAGGCCGACTGCCTCGCGGTTCCGTCCTTGACCCGCATCGGCCGGGCGATCTGGCACATCGGCCCCGGTTGCCTGCCATTGCCCATCGCATCTCTCCCGCGCGTGAGTGATCTGCCCGTTATCATACCGACGCCAATCGTCTGCCGGGAGTACGGAACCCGAACCCGGTTCGATGCCGCCCCTCCCCGGTTGTCGATTTGGCTTGCTCGCTTCCTCGCCAACAACTACAGTTGAAGTGTCGATACCCACCCCGCCGATCCCGCTCCGGGTTCGCCTCTCATGCTTCGCCTTACCTCATTGATCCTCCTTGCTGCCATGGCGTGCCCGTCGTGGGCCGAGACGCCGTCGTTCCTGAACGATG
>JBBQCQ010000174.1:0-7215 GCA_038318835.1 Gemmatales bacterium
GAGGCCGCGGGTGAGGCCGCCGATGACTTCCTCGATGTTCGCCAGGACGTACTGCACCTTGCGGGCGTTGCGGTCGCAGAAGACCATCGGCGAGCCGGTCGTGGCCGACAAATTGCGGACGTAGTCGGCGAACGTCAGTTCGGCGTCGCCACACGGCAGCGTGGCGTTCAGGAAGTAGTCGGCCGCCTTCTTGTACATCGCCAGGATGTCGCGGATGGGGATAGCGGCGAGGTCCTTGTGGGCACGCTCGCAGGTGCCCACGTCGCGGGCGATCTGGCTGCCGGTCACCTGGCTGACTTCGGCGACCGGCTCGCCGGTGGCGTGGTGAATCAGCGTCGCCTTGTCGAGGCTCGTGTACGGCTTACCGAAGCGGAGGGCGGGGATGCGGATCATGGGTGACCTATTTCTTCTTACGGGTGTGCTTCTTCACCAGTCCTTCGGCCCACACCGCGTCCGGCCCCCGCAGGGGTGGGGTGGTTGGGTCCGAGTAGGTAATCTGATCTTCGTACCCCGCGCCGTCGTAGGCCCGGTCGAGGCACCGGCGAAGGTCGAGCGGGATCGCCGCGTCGCGCGGTTTGAGCGGGACCGGGAAGACCGGGATCGTGTCCCGCACGGTAAAGGCCCAAACGTCGGCGGCCGGGTACTCGGCGGCCCGACTGACCAAAAGGTAGTAATCGGCTTCGGGCAGGTCCGAGTCGCCCATCGGTACTCGGAGGCCGCAACGAAGCAAGTCGATTTCGACGAGGTTCGCACCGGCGGCCAGATATTCACTCCGTTTCAACAGGTAGTGCTCGCGATCACGTTTCGGCAGCTTATCGGACGGGCTGAGCAATTCGATGACCGTCACGACCCGTCGGTCCTCGGCGTCGAGCAACCGGATGTACCGCTTCCTACGCACCCGGGGCGGGGTCGGCAGTTGTACGCGAGCCGTCGGCTTGGCGACGACCGCGGTTGGCGAACCCCGATGCCGTCGGCCCGGTTCCTCGCTAACGAACGCATCCGGCTTCCCTCGGCGGACGGGTTCGCCGTCCTCGTCGTCCCCCAACCAGACGTAGTGGTCGATGTTGGCCACATACCCGGCTGGCAATGCCGCCACGACCGCCTCCCGAATGAGCGGAATGAGTGTGGCGTGGAGGTCCGGCCACAGACCACCTTCCAGGTACGGGTCCATTCCGGGAAACGGCGACGGCATCCGCGGTCCTCAGTACACGCCCACGACCGTGCCGCCGGCCAACTCGGCGAACGGCCGCACGCCGCTCACGCCGTCCCACGGGTACTTCTCGTACGGCTTCTCGCGTTCGCCCTCGTCCCGCTCCGGGAAACGGGGAACGAAGAACTCCTTCGTCAGTGTCGTCAGCAGCACGCGGCCGGTGCCGCCGTAGGGCACGATCTCGTCGAAGTTCTTCGGGTTCACCACCTGGATGACGGCCCGTGGTTGCGGGGCGTAGTAGGTGATTTTGAACCCGTCGTCCGGGCCGATCGGCTTGCTGCAAGCCAGGCCCATGAGGGTGTTGCCGTAGGTCGGCGTCATGTACACGTCGCCGTTGTCGAGCATCTCCTCGTAGGCTTCCCGCGTGAACTGCGGGGTGAACTCGGTGCCGCCGCTGAAGATGCCGACAATGCCCGCAGCCTTGATCGACCGCAGACCACCGGCCGGCACACTCTTGCCGAGCGACCGATATTTGTCTTCGAGCTTGCCGTTCCGCAAAGCCTCGTCGAACGCGGCGAGCAGTTTCGGCGTCGTGAACATGCACTTGATGTCGTGCCCACCGGCCAGCACGGTGATCGCCTGGTCGATGCAGTGTTCCTTGTAGGCGTTCGCTTCGGAAATTTTGCGGTCCTTGATGCACTTCACCACCCAGCGCGGGTCGAGGTCCACGCTGAAGCAGATGCCGCCGCGGTACTGGGCCAGGTGCTCGATGGCCAACCGGAGCCGCCGGGGGCCGGATGGCCCGAGCATGAGCCAGTTGCTGCCGCGCGGGAAGGCAGCGTCCGGCAGCGTGTCGGACATCATCTCGTAGTCGATCTTGAAGTCGTCGATGACGATCCGCGACTTCGGCAGGCCGGTCGTGCCGCCGGTCTCGAAGACGTACACGCCGCGGTCGGCGTATGCCTTCGGCACCCATTTCCGCACGGGGCCACCGCGGAGCCATTCATCCTCGAAGATCGGGAATCGCTTGATGTCGTCGAAGCTTTTCACATCGGTGAGCGGGTTGAAGTCGAACGACTTCGCTTTCTCTAGCCAAAACGACGTGCCCGTCTCGGGGCTGAAGTGCCATTTCACGATCTCGACGAAGTGAGTGTCGAGTTGCTTCTTGGCGTTCGCCAGTTTTTCGTCGAATGTCGCGCCGGTGACGAGGGTCGGCTTGCCGGGGGTGTCGAGTAACACGAGTAGTCCTTCGCGAGGCAGGGTGTTTGATTCATGATAGCCAGTTGGCCCGCGGGTTTTCACCCGCGGGCCGACGGAAAATCACTTCTTCTTGAAGGCGTACAGCGACTTCTCGGTCATCACATACAACACGTCGTCGGCGATGACCGGCGTGCTACGGATGGCCGCGTCGAACTCGACCTTGGCGAGCAGGTACTTCGCCTCGATCTGCTTCCGCTTCGTCAGCATCTTCTTGCGGAAGTTCTTTTCGTCGGTCGCGTCTGCGTTGTCGATCTCGTCGATCACCTCGTGCTTTGGTTCGTGCTTGAAGACGAACAGTTCGCCCGACTCGGTCGCCAGATACACCTTACCGTCGGCGTAGTACGGCGACCCCCAGATCGACCCCTTCGTGTCGTACTGCCAGAACTTCTTGCCGGTCTTCGCGTCCAGGCAGTGGAGCAGTCCTTGCAGTTCCGAGATGTACAGCACGCCGTCCACGATGCACGCGGTGCTCATGGTTCGGCCGAAGGCGAAGTCGCGGGGGACGAACTTGCGTCGGTCCTCGCCGCCGTAATGCCAGACGACCGCCGAGTTCGGGTTCGGCTTCGATGTAACCTTGCCGCCTTCGGACTTGTCCACGAGCACCGGGGAAATGTCCCCCTTCTTGCCGGCCGGGTCGAAGCAGAAGAAATGCGCGATGCCAGTGAAGTGCTCCGGGTCCTGGCCGGTGCCGATGTAAATCTTGTTGTCGTAGATCACCGGGGTGCCGATGAAGTCGCTCCGCGTGCCGCTGCCGCCGAGTTCGTACTTGGAGTCCTTCGGGTTCGCGTCGAACTTCCAGAGCAGCGTGCCGTCGTCGGGCGTCATGCCGTAGACCCAGCCGTCGCCGGCCGGGAAGATGACCGTCTTGACGCCGCCGAATACGCCGTAGGCCGGGTTCGACCACTGGCCGTGCATGATGTTCTTGCCGGGCAGGGCCGACCGCCAAAGGAGCTTGCCGGTCTTCTTGTTCAGGGCGATGAAGCTTGGCGCGTCCGGGGAGGGAATGTTGATGTGCCCCTCGTCCACGCCATTGCCGGTGACGGTGTAGAGAATGTCGCCGACGATCAGCGGGCAACCGGCCGACATGTTGTGCGGGGACACGGCAGCATCCCGCATCATGTCGAATTCCCAGATCACGTCGGCATCGGTCGAATCCTTGTACTCGATCGGCATCTTGGTCATCGGGTCGGTCGATCGCAGGCCGTGCCCTTGCACGCCGTTAGCCATGCCGTCCAGGTCCACGCAGACGACGGTGCAGCGATTGCTGACGTAGTACGCGCGGTTGCCCTCAATGGTCGGCGTTGCGCACACGCCTTCCTTCGGCCAGTCGTGGACGTTGCCCGATTCGAGCTTGTTATGGACCGCCTGCCAGAGGAACTTGCCGTCGGCGGCGTTGAAGCACATGAGCACGCCACGGTCGATCGGCGACTCGTCGCCGTCGGAGTTCTTGGCCGAGTCGCGGGGGTTGCGGGGCCGCTCGTTGTTCGTGCCGACGAGAACCTTGCCGTGGGCAATGGTCGGCCCGCCGTAGGCCCGCGAACCGAGGTCGGCCTTCCAGAGCAGGTCGGGGCCGTCCGGTTCTGGCTTCTCAGGAATGTTCTTGGCGGTCAGGTTTACCATGTTCCGGTCCAGCCCACCGCCGAACATCGGCAGCGGCGCGGTCGGTTTGTTCGCGGCGGGCTTTTCGTCTCCCTTGACGGCCGTGGCGGTATTGTCGGTCGCCGGTTTGGTCTCGCCGGTTTTGGGCGGGTCGATCTTCGCTATGACCGGCTTGGGCGGTTCCGGCTTCGCGGGTGTCGGAACCGGCGTCGCTTCCGGCGGGGCCGCCGGGGTTGGCTTCGATAGCTCCTCCTTCGCCGGCACGCTCGGTGGGGCCGTTTCATTCGCTTTCACGGCGTTAGGCTTGATCGGTTCCAGCTTCGCGATCTCACCCTGCGACGGCTTCGCTTTGGTGCCGGAAATCAGCGGGGAACAGTAGATCGCGCCGGCGATCGCGCCGACCGACACCAGGCCCGCCAGCGCTCCACGTAAGGCTCGTTCCATGGTTGGGTTCTCTTTAATGAAAAAGTGCGGGCGGGCCGCGTTACTTGTTGGGGGTAATGGCGATGTTGTCGTAGTAGATGTCCGAGCCGGGGTTCGGCACGACGGTGTTAGACACGTACCCGTACACGCCGGCGGCCCCCTCCAGGTTCGGGCTGGGGTCGCTAAACGTGACCGTCCACTTCTCGGGTTCGGGCTGCGACTTCTCCCAGACCTTGCCCTTCAGATCGGCGTTCTTGCCGTTGATGGCGACGACGAACTTCATGCGGTACCAGGTGTCCTTCTTCCACGGGAACTCGACCAACTCGCTGATCCGGCCGCGGGCTTCCCACGTGGTCAGGCGGATCGTCCGTTGGTCGTGCATCGTCGGGTCGGGCTTGCCGTCCAGGATGAGTGTGTACCGGCTGGCGACCAACCCCATGTCGGGCAGTTTGCCGAGCACTTCCGTGGCCATCAGGTCGGCTTCGATCGTATACCCGCTGGCGTCGGTCGCCGTGATGTAGCCGTTCGCCTTCGTCACGGGCGGCACCGGGTTCGTGTTCGTCTTCGCGAGGACCGTCTCGCCGGTTGGCAACTTCTTGACGAAGAACTTGCCCTGCGTGTTGACCCACCCACCGGGGACCGCCCCGACCGGAATCTTCTCGAAGTCTTGCTTGTAGGGAATTTGCGGGACCACCCGCACACGGCCGCGGGCGGTCATCTCGCCGGCCTTCACCGCGACGTACCCGCTCTGACCGGGCGGCATCGCGTCGATCTTCAACTCGATGTTGTTCCCCTTCGGCGTGATCGCGGCCTTCATCGGCGGCGGGCCGGCCGGGGCAACGGCCGGCGGCTTCGGAGCGGGGGCCGGCGGAACCGGCGGCGCGGGCAGACTCCACACCGGCTTCGCGTCGGCGGGTGCGTCAACCTCGCGGCCGTTCGCGTCCAGGAATTGCAGTTTCAGCGGCACGGTCGCGCCGGGTTTCGTCGCCGTCTCGAACGGGGAGATGCGGATCGAGACTGGGGCCGCGTCCTTCTTGAACGGCGTTTCCTCTGGCATCGGCTTCGGCTTCCAGGTGCCCGGCTTGGCGTTCGGGTCGCCGACGCAGTACGTTTCGTATTGCGTGGAGAAGTACAGCCGCCCATCCACCGCGATCGGCGTCCCGTGCGTTTCGCAGAAGCCGGGCTGACCCGGCGGCACGCGGAACGTGAACTCCTGCGTGTCCAACTCGTCGGGTTGCTTGTTGCCGTTCAGCTTGATGACGGCCAACTTCGCCGTCACGTCGAAGATGTACACCTTGTTGTCCGCGATCAGTGGTGCGCCGCGGGCCACGGTGCCGTATTTGTATGTCCACAGTTTCTTACCAGACTTGCCATCGAAGCAGAACAACTCGGCCCCGTCGTCCGGGACGTACAGCTTGCCGTCGGCGAAGGCAGGCGAGGACAGGCCAAAGCGGTTCGAGCGGCGGTATTCCCACACGAGCTTCGGCTTCATCGTCTTTGGATCGACCACCGAGCCGTCCACGCACACCACGCGACCGATCGGGCCGCCTTCCGGGTTCTCTTCGCCGTGGGCACAGTAGATGAAGTTGCCGTCCACCACCGGCGATGGGTTAATCGCACCGGATGCGAAGTGGTATGTCCAGACGCGCTCGCCGGTGCGGACCTTCAGGGCGTGCAAGGCTCCGTCGGCCCCGCCCTGGATGAACAGCCGCTGGCCGCCGATGACGGCGATGACCGGGTTCGACTGGTAGGTGCTGAGAACCCGCAGCTTCGGTTCCGGTTCGGTGATCCAGACCACGTCGCCGGTCGCGCCGTCGAACGCGAGGTAGCGGCCGGCCCCCTTCGCCAAATCGCCCCAACTGGAGACGATGCAACCGACGATGACGAGGCCGCTGTCGTAGATCGGCGACGAGATGCGGCCGCCGTAGCCGGTGAACCGCCCGAACTCCTCGCTGAGTTGCCGCCGCCAGATCACTTTGCCGTCGATGTCGAGGCAGAGTACCTCGCCAGCCGTGGTGTGGGCGTAGACCCGCTTGTTCTCCGGGTCGGCGGTCATCGTTGTCCAGCCGAGGCGACCGGTCACCACGTCCGCGTGGTAGACATTCATGTTGTGGTGCCAGATCACCTTGCCGGTCTTCGCGTCCAGGCAACTGACCCGCTCGCCTTCCGTTAGCAGGCCCGCATCGAAGGCGTTGAGGAAGAACAGACGCTCGCCGACCTTGATCGGGGCGGATCGCCCGCCGACGGGTTCCTTCCAGATGAGGCCGTTCTTGCCGACTTCCTGAAGCGAGAAGGTGTCCGGCAGGTTCACGCCAGCAACGTGGCCGTCCTGTTCGGGGCCGCGCCAGTGAACCCAGTCGGTCGCGGGGGCACTCGTCGCCGCGAGAAGCAGCGCGAGGATGGGGAGGGGGAAGCGTCCGGCCGACATTCGGGATTCTCCTCGGGACAGGTGGACGGGCAGGGATGTTTCGGGGCGTCAGCGTTTGATGACGAGCCGTTTGGCCTTCATGTCGAACCGGGGCAGTCCGCCTACCGGGGCGAGGACCACGTCGGCCCGGAAAAGCAGTTCGTCCTGGATCGCCCGGCGGATGTTCGCGACCGCCCGAGAGGCGTCCGCGCCGGGCATCGGTTCGATTTCCAGGCACAGGGCAGTCAGCGGGCCGGTTTGATCCACAGTGATGCGGTACTCGACTACATCCGGGAACCGCCGAACGACCGCCTCGATCGCACCGGGGTAGACGTTGTTGCCGCGGACGTGGAGCATTTCGTCCGCCCGGCCGAGG
>JBBQCQ010000175.1:0-7191 GCA_038318835.1 Gemmatales bacterium
TGGCTACCCTCCACGCTATGTGCCGGGCGGTTGGTGTGGGCTTGCCCCCCCACCGAGGGCTACCCCCCACACCTACGTCGGTTGGCGGCTACTGTGGAAATGACTCAGCCCGGCAGGGAACGCACCGCCGCGGCTGATGGATGTAACTCACTTCTTGCCGGATTTCAACTCGAACGGCGGCAGGGTGGCGGTCCCCGTGATGCTCGCCTTCAGCGTCGTGGCCGAGTTGTATTCCTTCGGGATGTACATCTCCATAATTGGTTCCGAATAGCCGGGGTTGGTGGTGGTATCCATCTTCCCGGTCGGCCGCGTGGCCCGAATCTCGACGGCCATTTCGCCCGACTCAGCCTTCACGGAATACTCGCCGTTGACGATCGGACCGGAGAACGACCCCTGGTTGCCGCCCAGGTTGCGGAACGAGATCGTGCCTTCAGGGATCGGGGTGCCGTCGAGCGTCACCTTGCCCGTGACAGTGTTGACTTTCGGGCCGCTCGTCGCCCCGCCGCACCCGGTCGCGGCGACAGCGAGGGTCGCGGCCATCAAGGTTAGCCAAGCACTACGGACGATGGACGAAATCACGCGAGAGTCTCCATTGGGGGTATAAGTGGGAAGATCGCGGCCCACCGAGCGGGTTGGGCCGCGCAGGAAAACGGGCGATTGTCGGCCGGCCTTAGTCGATGCCGGCAGTCACCTGGCCGTCGGACCGGGTGCCCATGGCCCGCCACGCGGTCAGATCGACGTTGTTGCGGACGAACCGCACCGAGGCGTCGCCGAGGACGGCATTCACACCACCCGTGTGGTAGCTTCGGGCGAACGTCCAACGGCCGGCGAGGCTGGGGTTACCGGTTTCGCACGGGGCACCGTTCGGGGCACCCGTATAGCTAGTCGCCCGGCACTGGTACACGCGGTCGGCAACCGCAGAGTTGGGCAACTGGAAGGTCGAGAACCCGTAGGCTCCGTGTGGGGCACCGCCCCACACGCCGCCGAATTCGCCCCACGAACCGCTGACGGCCGCCCCGCGGATGATGCCTTCCGAGGCCATCAAGGTGTTCGAGGTGCCGTCCCCGACGTCCGTCAGGCGAACCTTCGAGTCACGGTAGAACATGCCGCCCGAGTCGCCATTCGCGGTGTCCACCTGGGTCGGCGTGGTGCCGGACCAGGTCATCCCGCCGGCGCACACGCCGTAGCTGGCCATGAACGCCGTGGTGCCGCCGTTAGCTCCCGTACCGGGGGCCTGCCCGTCCGAGGGGCAAACCATCGTGGGGACGATCGTCCTCACCTGGGCACCCGTCATCTGGTGGATGTACTGATCGTAGGTGTTCCCGGCGTTGAACCCGGTCGTGTCGGCCATGTACAGGGTAAAGAGTGGCCCCTGCTCCATGTACGGCAACGACAGTTGGAACCAGTTCTCGCGTCGGCGTTCGATCTGCGGATTGCCACCGGCATCGCGGAAGCCGTACATGAATTTCTGCTGCGTGTCGTGGTAGTTGTGCAGGGCCAGGCCCATTTGCTTGAGGTTGTTGGAGCATTTCGCCCGTGCCGCCGCTTCGCGAACCTTCTGCACGGCCGGCAGCAATAGCCCGATGAGGATGGCGATGATGGCGATGACCACCAACAGTTCGATGAGTGTGAAGCCCTTCCGGACCTTCAAACTACGCATGAGTGCTCCTGAACGAGGGATGATGACCAGAGATTGTGCCCGGGAGAGAAGCAACTGCTGGGAACGCGTCGAGTTCGTGTGAGTCTCTGCAACAGGCACACGAAGCCTAAAAATGTGGCAAAAACGCCATTTTCTAGGGTAAAACTACGATGTGAGGCAGAGGTGCAAATTGCGGGCCGGAAATGTATCCTCATCAACTGATCATCCTGACGCCGTGAGCGACGATTTGACAAGCTCCTAGAATAAACAAGCCGACCTTTGCCGGTCGGCTCGCGAGGAACATCAAGTTGCGCATCGGCGTGCCTAAATCGTGGCAGTCCCGCGTCGGCCGAAAAGCATCGAGACGACCGCCAGAATCAGGAAGACCACCAGGAGAACCTTACCCATCCAGGCGGCGTCGCCCGCGATGTTGCCGAAGCCGAACACCGCCGAAACCAGAGCGATGATGAAAAACAGGATTGCCCAGCGAAGCATGACAGCACCAGTTGTTGGAGGACAAGTTGACCACCCATCCCCGATTTTGCAATTCCAGTGCCACGTCCTTCGACAAATTGTGTGTTTTCTGCCTTGAAACGAAAGAAGCCCCCGGACTTTCATCCGGGGGCTTCCACTATCACCGAGGCGGCTGTCCCAGACAGTCACCCGTCTGCGGCTGTCAGACAGCCGCCACCTCAGAACCTTGGTAACAACTACTACTCAAGTGATCACCTCCTTAACTGAAAGCCTCGCGAACGGTGGCCTCGTACCAGAGAGACTCCGTTGGCCTTTAGTCCGTCGTGCTACGGTTGCACGACCCACAACCCACTATACCCGGCCACCCGCCGGGAGCCAAATCTTTTTCGTGTTCCGCTCGACCGCGGTCCATCTTCGTCGGCGGTGCGATGCGGACAACCCCGGCAGAAGTTCCCGCGGCTTTCGCGGCAAACTCTGGTCGCGGGCGTTCACGGCCGACACAATAGAGTGTTGGGAAGCATGATGTTCCGCACTCTTCACGTAGGAAGGCTTACCATGTTCGGCTCGGTTCTCCTCATGACGGCCCTGATGGTGTCGCCCGGCCAGGCCGGCGGGCTGACCCTCACGAACATCCGCCCGACGTTCGGCCAACTCGGCGGCGCACGGCCGGACAGCAAGTTCCTGCCCGGCGATGTGCTTTGCTACGGGTTCGACATCGAGGGCATCACGATCAACGACGAGGGGCAGGTTCAGTACGAGATGGGCATGGAGATCACTGACGCGAACAACAAAATTTCGTTCGAGAGCAAGCCGTCGGCCCGCGTGAACCTCGCGCTGTTCGGTGGCGGCAAACTGCCGGCCATCGCGTTCACGACCATCGAAGACGACCAGGCCGCCGGCACGTACACGCTGAAGCTGACCGTCAAGGACCTGCTCGCGAAGCCGGCCGCGACGCAGACGTTCACGAAGAAGTTCGAGGTGACGAAGAAGCAGTTCGGCATCGTCGGTGTAGCCATGAGCGTGGACGAACGGGGATCGATCCCGGCCCCGACGACGGGCGTGGTGGGGCAGTTCTACTTCGTGCAGTTCGGCGTGGTAGCGTTCGACCGGGCGGTGCCGAAGCCCGACCCGAAAGACCCGAAGGCGAAGGCCGGCCCGCCGCAACCGAGCCTGAGTTTCGAGATGACGATCCTGGACGCGGCCGGCAAGCCGACATTCGCGAAGCCGATCGCGTACAAGCTGGCGGCCGAGGTGAAGGAGAACGAGAGCCTTGTGGTGATGCGGTTCCCGATCCCGTTCACGAAGGTCGGCAAGTACACGGTGCGGTTGAAGGCCGTGGACGGCCTGGCGAACAAGCAAACGACGTTCGATCTACCGATCACGGCCGTCGATTCGGGGAACTGAGCACCAAGTGACCCAGGGTCCGGTCGCAGAGCCGACCCGACCCTGGGCTAACCGAACGACCCCGTTGGGGTCGAAGCTCCTATGGCCCCGCCGGTTCGCGGGTCCAGAAATTGATGTTCTCCGCCGCGTCGTACACATCCGGGTCGTACTCGATGCGGCCGACGGGGTTCTTCAATTCGTGGACGATGTATCGGCCGTGACCGCCGCCGGAGCGGAACACGGCCGGCTGATTGCACGGGAATAGCCGCTTAGCCCCGACCGGGAACGACAACGGCAGCCGGTCGTCGCCGGCGGTCATCATCTCGCGGAACGCCGGCGAATCGTTCGGCACCGGCACGTAGAAGCGGTACACATCGCTCACCACATACTTCGCCTTCGGCAACGCATCCTCGATGAGTTCCTTCTTCATCATGGCGTAGGTTTCGCGGCTAATCAGCGGTGTATCGACGTGCATGAACCGGAAGGCCGGACGGCCGGGGAGGCCGAGGTAGACCGCGTGCGGCGACGAGTGCCAGCACACGACCGTGTCGGCCGTCGCGCCGTGGTCCCGCAGCCATGCCGCCACTTCGCCCGCTTCTTCCACCGAGATCGACGGGAACGAGCCGGGGAAATTCAGGAGCGCGAGCTGATCCTGCCGCCGGTTGTACGCGGCCCCTTCCAGGTGCTTCCAGCAGTCCGGCCAGCGGGCCAGCCGTGAACCGTCCGCCAGTGGGTGGCACGGCAGGTAGTACCAGAGATTGGGGATGACCTTATCGAGGCGGTCGATCCGTTCGCGGAGCGGCAGGAAGTAGGAGTACCCCTGGAAGATCGACGACGACACGGCCAGGTACACGAAGCACAGCGGCACCACCGCCCAGCGATGGGCCGCGAAGATGGCGAACGTCAGCATCGTCTCGGCCACGTGGGCGTAGGGGAACTGCCGCTGGAGCACGAACGACTGGAACAGCCACGACAGGAACAGCACGCCTATCATCGCCCGCGTCCGCCGTTGGTGCGGGTCGGCCGCGGGTGTCCAGAGCCAGCTTGGCAGGTAGGTCCGTCGCGGGGAGCGGTCGCGGCCGCCCCAGTTCACGGCCGCCATGTCGGCCAGCGACAGCACGACCGCCAGCGGCTGAAAGAACATCCACGGCACGAAGTGGAACGGGTGACTGAGGAACCGCCAGCCGATCTCGGAGAAGACGTAGTTCGCGTAGTGGTTGTTCCATTTCGTGAACACCTCCACGAAGTCCGGCCAGGTGCCGGTGCCGACCAGCCAGACGATGCCGGCCGCACCGAGCAACACGCCGGCCGACAGGTTGCCGAGGAAGTCGGGTAGCGTGGATCGCCATCGGCCGTCGGCCGTCAGGCGGCGGGCCGAGAACAGCCACACGGCCGCCGCCGGCACCACGACGTGCGGCTTGATCCACACCGCCATCGCCCACAAGAGTCCTTCGACAAATCCCTTGCGGAAGTCGTGCCCTGGCGTCCGGCGCAGCCGCACCACGACGGCGGCCACGGCCGGTAGGAACATCCATACATCTCGCTGGGCGTGGTTGAACTCGGTCGTGAATGGGTAGAAGGCCGCCGCCCCGGCTGTCATCCAGGCCAGGCTGGCGCGATTCGCCCCGGCCCATTTCGCGAGGCAGAACAGCAGCATGAACGTGGCGGCGACGATGCACAGATCGACGGCCCGCACCGCTTCCATGCTCGGCCCGAACACGCGGCGGACGCCGACGAGCAGCCAGACGAAGCCGGGCAGGTTGGTATCGAACACGTCGCGGTAGTGGACGCCGCCGGTCATCATCATGCGGGCGGCCATGTCGTAGAGCGTCAGGTCGCACCACGGCGGCATCCGCAAAAACATCGGCACGCCGATCACGAGCAGAAGAATGGCGACCGTCCAGCCGAGCCACTCCCACCGCCACGGCAGAAAGCGGGCCGGGTTCGGTGGCGGCAAAATGGTTTCGGTCACGCGCAGCCACCCCTCGCCGGAATCATGTCCCGACCCCGGAATTATCGGACGTTCGACCGCATCCCCAAGCCCGCTTTCGGTTTGGAGCGGGCGGCGAAGTCCGGAATCGTTTTTGGCAGGTCGGCGGATCGTTTCTCGATTGTCATGATACGGCCTCGATCGCCGGCGGTTAGTCCATGCCGATCGAGAGGCTGTCGAACGCGTTCGTGCAAGCAAGCGAAATTTTGACTGGATTATCTTGACAAAGTCCGACAAAAAAGTTGAATATTCATAAATACATTTTTCGATCAGCGCGAGGTGTTAACAATCTTGGAGTATCGAAACACGGCCAGTTTACGCCCTAAGGTCTCATCACCCCCCATGCGCCTGCTTGCCCTCGCTTCGGACGATGGCCTCTTGCTTGAGAATCTCGTCACGCTCGTCGAGGTCGTCGTCTTCGATTACGGTGTTGTCTACATAGATCGCCTTGCTGCGACGGGCGTAGTCCGGGCCTAATACGTCCAGCACCGTCGGGCGGGTTTGGGGGTGCGATTTCGGCAGGAAGTAGCCTTCCACCACCACGGCTTCGTGGGCGTACTCCGGGTAGCTCATGAGTAGGTCGTGCAGCTTCCCCAGGCGATAGTGCGGCACCGTGGCATACATATGGTGCGGCAGGTGATACTCCTGGCCCATCGGGAAGACAGCGAAATTGATGAACGGGCCGACCAGGAAGGTGCGGGTATTTGTCAGCCAACTACGGTCGGCGTTGCCGTGTTGCACGATCTGCCGCAGGATCATGAAGAATGGGTAGGCCGTGAATAGCGGCAGCAGCCACAACAGGTAATAATACAACCAGGCCGGCGAACCTGTATGGAGGGTGATGTTCGCCAGGGCCGTGAAGACCACCGTGATGTAGCCGAGGCGGAGCATCGTCATGTATCGCATCGGGATCACCGGATGCAGACGGCTCTGGTTGAACTTGTCGGCGGGCATATTCCAGAAGATCGCGCACACGATCAGCCACATCGCGGCCGGCACGGCCACCAACAACACCGGATCGGCCAGGAAGTAGAGGCCGATCAGCGAGAAGAACAAGAGCGCGATGAACGCCACGCCGACCCGGACGGCCACCTTCGAGGGTTTGTGCCCGGCCTTCACGTAGGGGTTCTTGTCGGTGCCGGTGGCGTTGTATTGTGCCCGCACCCGCATGAACTTGATGAGTTTGACGATCAGCAACTGCTTGGCGAGCGTGAGCAGGAACTCCGACTTGCCGACGGGGAATTTCAGCCAGTGGCCGCTGGTCTGGAGCTGCGATACGTCGGGGTCGCGGTCAGGGTCGTTGACGAACTGATGGTGCGCGAGGTGCTGGAGCCGATACAGGTGCGTCGCACCGAAGATCGGGAACATCGTGAAGATGTCCGACGCGAGGTCGTTCAGCCGGCGGTTACGGAAGAGGATATGGTGAACGCCCTCGTGCGCCAGCCCGCCGAGTTGATGCTGCCCGGCCCCGACGAGGACAATGGAGACGAGCGTGACGGGGATGGCCCACAACCAGGTAATATCGTTCTGCCGCAGGTACTCGTAGAAGGCGACCGTCGCGCCGATGACGAGGGCGAGATACAAATACGTGCGGGCAAGATACCACCAGTTCGAGACATTGTCCGACTGCCGCAGGCGTTGCAATTCCGCCTTGAATTCTGGGTCGGAAAGGCTGAGGTCTGGGGTCTGGGGTCTGGGGTCTGGC